>JBIIOL010000165.1:0-6921 GCA_044336965.1 Pirellulales bacterium
GAGAATCTTGCGGGAGAACCGCTCCGCCACGCCCGGCACGCGGATGCCACGCACGCGGCCGCCCGCCTCCACCGCCGCCCGGAAGACGCGGAAGTCGCTCTCGCCCGCGATGCTCGTCAGGTCGACGATCTCCAGACCGTAGCGAAGATCGGGGGCATCGTGCCCAAACCGCTCCATCGCCTCGTCCCAGGAGAGCCGCGGCAGCGGCAGCGGCACGTCGAGGCCGAGGATCTCGCTGGCGGTCCGCTTCACGAGCCCCTCGATCACGCCCATCACGTCGTCCGCCTCCACGAACGACATTTCCACGTCGAGCTGCGTGAACTCCGGCTGCCTGTCAGCCCGCAGATCCTCGTCGCGGAAGCACCTCGCCACCTGCACATAGCGGTCGAAGCCCGCCATCATCAGCAGCTGCTTGTAGAGCTGCGGCGACTGCGGCAGCGCGAAGAACGAGCCGTGGTCGAGCCGGCTGGGCACGAGGTAATCCCGCGCCCCCTCCGGCGTGCTCCGGCCCAGCATCGGCGTCTCCACGTCGATGAAGCCAAGACCGTCGAAGTGGTCCCGCATGATCTTCACCATGCGGCTCCGCAGGAAGAGGTTTTCCTGCATCGCACTCCGCCGCAGGTCGAGCCAGCGGTTCGTGAGCCGCACCTCCTCGCCCGGCAGGTCGGTCGCCCCCGGCTGAAAGACCGGCGTCTCGGCCTCGTTGAGCACGTCGAGTTCGCGACAGGCCACCTCGATGCCGCCCGTGGCCAGTTTCGGATTGGCGGTGCCCTCGGGCCGCATGCCCACCGTGCCTTTCACGCAGATCACCCACTCCGGCCGCACCGCGCGGGCCGCGGCAATCACGCCCGCCGGGCTGTCGGGCCCCGCCACCACCTGCGTGCGGCCCCAGCGGTCGCGGAGGTCGATGAAAATCACTCCCTTGTGGTCGCGGACTCGATCGACCCAGCCGCAGAGCGTGACCGATTCACCGAGGTTTTCCGGTCGCAGCTGGCCGCAGGTGTGACTTCTCAGCACGGGTCGATCCTTTTTCTGATGGAACTCTTGAGGCTGTATCGCGGGGCCGGGATGATCGCGTTGCAGTGGCTCGGACGGCAAGGGGGCTGCCGCCAGGGCCGACAGTGTCGCACAGTCCCGGTCATTGAACCAGCGACATGACGAGCGTGGCCACCGACAGCAGGATCGAGATGACCAGCACCACGATGGCGAGCACTGGCACGACCGTCAGCCCCGTTGCTCCGAGCGATCCGCCCGCAAACATCACCGTGAACGAGAGGATCACGAAGAGCAGGGCAAGCACCAGCGACGACAGGGCGAGCATGTTGTGAAGTTTGAGCATCGCCTCACCTCACCGCGCCCGAAGAAGCCGCGGTCTTGGGCGTCCGGCCCGCCACCGGTGCCGCCGCACCATGGCGGTCGTTCGCGAATTCCAGGTGCAATTGCTGACCACCATCCGCCGCGGCCCCCAGTTCACGAAACAGTTGGCTCGGCTGGATGTCGCGGTTGTGCTGGTATTTTTCGCTGGAGTATTCGGTGATGTCGCCGGTGATCTCGTGGAAGAAGATCTGGCAGATCGGCACGCCCGGGTAGATCTTCACCGGCTGCACGGCGAACATCTCCAGTGTCCAGTAGCCGCAGAAGCCGACGTCGCCGAAGCCGGCGGTCACGTGCACGAACAGCCCGAGGCGGCCGATCGAACTGCGGCCCTCGATCATCGGCACGTAGTTGTGGGTTTCGGTCCGCTCCACCGTGCGGCCCAGGTAAAGCTGGTTCGGAGTCAGCACCAACCCCTCCTCGGGGATTCGGATCCGCTCCACGCGGTTGCTCTTCCGCATGTCGAGAACCACCTCCTCGTAGACGAGCAGTTCGTCGTGGAGCGAGAGGTTGTAGCTGTTGGGGTTGAGCCGGGTGTCGTCGAATGGGTCGATGACAATATTGGTGCCAAGCTGCTGCCTGATCTCGTTGCCGGAGAGGATCATGGGTGGTGCCCTTCCCAAAACAAACGTACGGGAGCGAACCGGAGGCAATCAGAACAGAGGAGCAGAAAGACTTTCAGAGACGACGAGGAACGCGATTGTATGCTCTGCGGGTCGGAGTGCCCATGACCCCCCATGACCCATGGGCACGATTTTTTCGGCCCCAGCCGTCGGCCCGAGGACGCGTTTTACCGCCTCCGCGCGGCCGGCTTCACGCCGACCCGTGGACAGAGGTCTGCCAGCGGGCATTCCTCGCAACGCGGCCGCCGGGCGGTGCACACGGTGCGGCCGTGCTCGATCAGCCGGTGGCTGAACGCGATCCATTGCGATTTCGGGATTTCGACCACGAGGTCGCGTTCGGCACGCACAGCGTCGGCATGCCTCGTCAGACCCAACCGCCTCGAAATACGGCCCACGTGCGTGTCGACGACAACCCCCGACGGCAGGCCAAATCCGCTGCCGAGCACGACATTGGCGGTTTTTCGTCCCACTCCCGGCAGCTGGACGAGTTCCTCGAGCGTGCGGGGCACCTCGCCCCCGTGCCGCTCCATAAGCGCCTCGCAACAGCCGCGGATGTTCCTGGCCTTGGCCCGAAAGAAACCCGTGGAACGAATCACGGCCTCGACATCCGTCTGGCTCGCCGCGGCCAGCGCCGCGGCCGATGGCCAGCGGCCGAAGAGGCTCCCCGTGACGGCGTTCACGCGTTTGTCAGTGCACTGTGCCGAAAGGATCGTGGCGATCAGCAGCTGAAAGGGGCTGGCGAAATCGAGCGAACAGTGCGCCTGCGGGTAGGTTTTGGCGAGTCGCCGCGCCACGGCCGCTCCCTGCTCCCGCCCCCCCTGCTCAGGCTGTTTTGCCGCCCGCTTGCTACTATTGGTCGATTTCACACGCACCTCCCGTGAGCCTCCCATGGACGCCCCCGCCTACGATCCCCTGTACCTGCAGGGAATCGAGAAATTCAACGAATGCGACTACTACGAGAGCCACGAGGTCTGGGAAGAACTCTGGACGGAATACCGCGGGCCGTCGCGTAAGTTTTATCAGGGACTCATCCAGGCTGCCGTAGCCCTCTATCATTTCGGAAACGGCAACATCCGCGGGGCCCGCAAACTCCACACAAGCGTGCACGGCTACCTCGAGCCATACTGTCCCCATCATCTCGGGCTCGACGTGCTGAGCTTCCTGAAGAGCTTTGATGCCTGCCTCGCCGAGGTGGCCGCCAGCACCGAGGACTTCCCCTCGATCGAACTCAACCCCGAACTTCTGCCCGAAATACACCTCGACCCGCCTCCCTCGGCCGAGTGATACACATCATGTCTGACGAACCCCTCGCCTTCTCCCCCGAGCAGTTTTCCGGACTAGCACGCGTCTTTCCGCTGCCCAACCTCGTCATGTTCCCGCACGTGATGCAGGCGCTCCACATCTTCGAGCCTCGGTATCTGGCGATGTTCGAGGAGGCCATTCAGGACGACCGCCTGATCGCACTGGGTCTGCTGGCCCCCGGCTGGGAACAGCACTACGAGGACCGCCCCAGGCTGCACCCCACCGCATGCCTCTGCCGGATCGCCACCCACCAGCGGACGCCACAGGGCACCTACAACGTGCTGCTTCTGGGGGTGCGTCGTCTGCGTCTGACCCGCGAACTGCCCGCCACGAAGCCGTTCCGCGTGGTCGAGTCGGAGATCCTCGAAGACCACGATCCGGACGACGGCGAGACCGCAGCCGGCCTGCAGCAGCAGCTGCTCGCCGCCTTCAAGCGATCCATGCCGAAGATCCCGCAGGCCTACGAGCAGCTTGACCAGCTGCTGGGAAGCCAGATCACACTCGGCATGCTCAGCGACATCGTCTCGTACACGCTCGACCTCGACCTCGACACCAAGCTGAAGCTGCTCGGGGAATCCGACGTCTTCCGCCGCACCCGCCTCCTCATGGATGCGATCGAAGCCCGCGGCGCGGCCGGCGTCGGCCGGGTATTTCCGCCCGCCTTCAGCGTGAATTAGGGTGTGCTAGGATGGCGGTTATGAAGACCGGATCACCTTCCTGCGACGCCGATGTTCCCGACATCGAAGGCCGAACCGTCGACCATGCCCGCATCGAACGGGCCGTGCGGGAAATCCTCCTTGCCGTTGGCGAGAATCCCGATCGCGAAGGGCTTCTGGAAACGCCTGCCCGCGTGGCCCGCATGTATGCCGAGATGTTCAGCGGACTGCACGCCGATCCGAAGGTCCATCTCCGCAAGGCCTTCACCGAGAAGTACGACGAGATCGTGCTCGTCCGCGACATCGCCTTCAACAGCGTCTGCGAGCACCACCTCCTCCCCTTCATGGGACATGCCCATATCGGCTACCTGCCAAACGGCCGCGTGCTGGGCCTGAGCAAGCTGGCCCGCGTGGTGGAAGCCCTGTCGCACCGCCCGCAGGTGCAGGAACGGATGACCGAACAGATCGCCGACCTGCTCGTGCACGACCTCGGTGCCAAGGGCGTGGCCGTGGTTGTCGAGGCGTCGCATACCTGCATGACGATTCGTGGCGTGCGAAAGCCCGGGAGCGTCTGCGTGACGTCGGCGATGAAGGGGCTCTTCCGGTCGAACATCTCCAGCCGCGCCGAAGTGATGTCGCTGATATACGGGGGCCGACCGCAATGACCTTCGCTGCGCCGGCCGCGGAGTCGTGCGAATGAGGCTTCTCGTCGATTTTCTGTGCCGCTTCGGCTGGGGGCTGTCGATCGCGCTGGTGCTCACACCGTCGGCGCTCGTGCCCGCCGGATTCTTTCGTGTGAACATGCTCGTGGTGCTCGGCTTGGCGACATTCGCGGCACTCCTCTGCGGCCAGGCGCTGCCCGGCCAGAACTGGCTGCTGCCGGCGACAGCGGCCGTGACGGCGTGGATGGCGAGCATCGCCTGGTTCGCCGAGCGGACGCGGCCTGGCATCGTGCTGTGCGCGACCACGGCGGTCCTGCTCGCGGCCGCGACGGCCGTCGTGCAACTCGCGCCGGATGGCACGATGGCGCGGGGCTGGGCGGACGTCGTCAGTGCACTCCTCTCGGGGCTCGTGACGGGACTCACCGTGCATGCGATGCTGCTTGGCCACTGGTACCTGAACGCCCCCGGCATGCGGGTCGACGTGCTGCGACGCATGATCGACATCGCCCTCGTGGCATGGGCCGTGCAGCTGGTGGTGGCGGCGTCCGCGGCGTTGACTGCCGGCCCGCTGGCGGCAGCCACGGTTGGTGGCCCCACAACCCTGGCGATGCTCTGGCTGCGGTGGCTCGCCGGGCTCGCCGGCCTGCCCGTGCTCCTCTGGTTGAGCCGAAAAACCCTCGACATTCCCAACACCCAGAGCGCCACGGGTATCCTATATGTGGCCTGCCTCGCCGCCATCCTCGGCGAACTGACGGCCCAGCTCCTCTCCGTGGCGGCGTGATGCTGCCGCCCCCCGCGAAAGCCTTCGATGCGCATCACCTACGCCTGCCCTGCCTGCCATGCAACCACGGCGGTCGATCGGATCGAGAACCGCGACTCACTCGAGTGCTCCGCGTGCCGCGCGGTGCTGCCCATGCCGCCTGATGCCTTCGCCGGTCATGACGGTGGCGATGCGCGACCGCCCCGGCTGCAGCGGTGTCTGGCCTGCCCCAGCCAGGAACTCTTCGTTCGCAAGGATTTCCCTCAAGGTCTGGGGGTCGGGATCGTGGTGGCGGGCCTCTTGGCCAGCTGCGTGGCATGGGCCAACCGCGAAATGATGGTCACGTTCGGCATCCTGTTCGGCACGGCCCTGGTCGACGTCGTGCTCTTTTTCTTCATGCCCAACTGTCTCAGCTGCTATCGCTGCGGCGCACGCTACAGCGGCGAAGGCGTCGCCGACCAGCCTGATGGCTCCGATGCCGGCGACCGCCATTTCGGAGCGTTCGATCTCGAAACGCACGAGAAGCACCGTCAGCTCGTCGCCCGCACGAAACAGCTCCGTTCCGATCCGACGCACCCGTGAGGTGAGCCATGGATCACGAACAGCAGCGGATCGAGGAGGACCTCCGCGGCATCGTGTCGGGAGAGGTGCTCTGCGGCGATGCCAGCCGCAGCCTCTACGCCAGCGACGCAAGCCTGAGCGAGGTCTGGCCGCTCGCCGTGGTGCGCCCGCGGACGACCGACGACGTGGCCGCCACGGTGCGATGGGCGGCGGAACGCCAGATCCCGGTGCATGCTCGCGGTGCCGGCTCCAGCCTCGCGGGCGGCTCGCTCGGTCCCGGGGTCGTCATCGACTGCGGCCGCTTCCTCCGGCGCATCCTGCAGACAGACGGCGACGAGGTTCGCGTGCAGTCGGGCGTGGTGGCGGCACAGTTGGAGGAACACCTCGGACGGCGCACCCGTTCACTCGGCGTCGATCCGTCAAACAGTTGGGTGACCACAGTCGGCGGCATGATCGGAAGAAACTCCTCCGGCAGCCGCTTTCCCCGCTATGGTGCGATGAGCGGCTGCATGGTTTCGGCGCGGGTGGTGCTTGCCGACGGCACGATCCTGGAACTCGCCCCCACGGCCCTCGCTTCAGCCGGCCCGACGCCGCCTGGCGATGATTCCGGCCCACCATCCATGGAGGCAGACAGGCTTCGTCAGCTCGCCTCCGGCGTGGCCACCATCCTCACATCGTCGCGTGACCTGATCGCAGCGGCCCAGCCCGCCACCCGCGGCACGCATGGCGGATATCAGCTCCAGCAACTGCTCCGCACCCTCGACCGCGACGGGCTCGTCGATCTGCCGCGACTGCTCTGCGGCGCCGACGGCACGCTCGGGATCGTCACCGAGGCCACGCTTCGCACCGTTCCGTCCGGCGGCGCGACGGCCGTGGGGCTGTTCCTCTTCGACTCGCTCGACCGGGCGGCCGAGGCTGCCCTGAGGATGCGCTCGCTCTCCCCCGATGCCTGCGACCTGTTCGACAAGCGGCACCTCACGCTG
>JBIIOL010000166.1:0-6904 GCA_044336965.1 Pirellulales bacterium
GCTGCCTGTCGCCATGCCCCTGGAAGACGTTCACGCCGGTAGTCATGCCAAGTTGCTCATGATGTCTGGTGGCTCATGACTTCAGGCTCATGAGGAACTCGCTGTTCGACTTCGTCTTCAGCAGGCGGTTGACCAGCAGTTCCATGGCATCGGTGGGATTCATCTCGCCGAGCACTCGCCTCAGCACGCAGACCCGCCGATACTCGTCGGGCTCCATCAGCATCTCCTCCCGGCGGGTGCCGGAGCGGTTGATGTCGATTGCCGGGTAGATCCGCTTGTCGACGAGCCGGCGGTCGAGCACGATCTCGTTGTTGCCGGTGCCCTTGAACTCCTCGAAGATCACGTCGTCCATCTTGCTGCCGGTGTCGACCAGCGCCGTGGCGATGATCGTGAGCGAGCCCCCCTCCTCTACCTTGCGGGCGCTGCCGAAAAACCGCTTGGGCCGCTGGAGGGCATTCGCGTCGACGCCGCCGGAAAGGATCTTGCCGGAGTTGGGCACCTCGGAATTCCAGGCACGGGCCAGCCGCGTGATGGAGTCGAGGAAGATCACCACGTCGCGGCCATACTCCACCAGCCGCTTCGCCTTCTCCTGCACCATGTCGGCCACCTGCACGTGGCGGCTGGCGTTTTCATCGAACGTCGAACTGATCACCTCGCACGACGGCCCCCGCACCTGCCGCTCCATGTCGGTCACCTCTTCGGGCCGCTCGTCGATGAGCAGCATGAAGACGTAGGCCTCGGGGTAGTTGGCCAGCACCGCCTTGGCCATCTTCTGCAGCAGGATCGTCTTGCCGGCCCGCGGCGGGCTCACGATCAGGCCGCGCTGGCCGAAGCCGATCGGCACGATCAGGTCGACCACCCGCATCGCGACCTCCTCGGGCGTCGTCTCGAGCACGATCCGTTCGTCGGGATGGAGCGGCGTGAGGTCGTCGAAGAAGACCCGCGTCGAGAGCTTGGCGGGATCCTCGCCGTTGATCGCCTCGACCCGCAGGAGCGCGAAATAGCGTTCGCTCTCCTTGGGCGGCCGGATCTGACCGGCGATGCTCATGCCGTTGCGGAGGCCGAAGCGGCGGATCTGGCTGGGCGACACATAGATGTCGTCGGGACACGACAGGTAGTGGTGTTCGGGGCTGCGGAGGAAGCCGAACCCGTCGGGCAGGATCTCGAGCGTGCCTTCGCCGAACATCAGGCCGTTGAGCTTCACCCGTTCCTTCAGGATGCGGAACACGAGGTCGTTCTTCTTGACCCCGGTGACGTCGCCGATCTGCTCCTGCCGGGCCAGGTCGACGAGTTCCTGCATCGACAGCTTCTGCAGGGCCGCGATCTGCGTGTCGCCCTTCTTCAGCGACTCGTAGTGTTCGCTGATATCGGCGCCGTCCTTCACCTCCGCGGCGATTTCCTCCGCGAGCGACATCGGCTCGCGGTCAAGGTCGTCGTGCGGGGTGTTGCTGTCGGGCGGAGACATGGGGAGCCTTTTTGGCGCGGGAACGGGCCGCGGAGCGGGGGCGAGAAGCGGAGGCGGGATAGAGAAGCGGAGGCGGGATAGGGAAGAAGAGAGCGGGCGGGGAGGTCGACCCCTGCCCTGTTGGACGATCCACGAACGGACCACCACCAGGACCAGGGAACGGGACCGGCCGAATCACCCCCGCTCGAGCGCCGTCGCCTAACAGCCGGAGAGTCCTGACCAGATGCTGTCAACCTGCGACGAAGTATAAGCCAAATCCCCCGAGGCATCCACGGTCGACATTTTTTCCGACGGGAGCCCCACGGCCGTGTATTTCCGGTTCCAGGCAGCTTCTCGGGCCTCCTGCTCCGCCGGATCCCAGTGCCGTGCCGCCAGCCGCTGACGGCGGATCTCCTCGGAGCAGGAAACCTCCACGAGCCGATCGCAGCGATCGGCCCAGCCGGCCTGCACAAGGAGCGGCACGTCCAGCACGACGACCGACGTGCCGCCGTGCTCGTGCTCACTGGTCCGGATGGAATCCAACTGGGCTTCGATCCGGCTGCGCACGTGGGGATGCACGAGGGCTTCGAGCCACTCCAGTGCCCGGGCATGGTCCGGCGTGGGGCCGAACACGCGATCGGCGACCGACCGCCGGCGAATGCGGCCATCGGCATCGAGCGTCTCGCTGCCGAAACGATCCGCGATCTGCCTGACGACGTCCCCCTCCTCCAGCACATCGTGGGCGATCCTGTCGGCGTCGATGACGTGGGCACCGTGCGTCGCAAACCGCTGGGCGACGGTCGATTTGCCCGCGCCGATCCTGCCGATGAGGCCGATGATGATCATGGCAACGGTTGTCGTTCGCCGCGGTCCGAATTGCAAGTTTCAATAGCTGGGTCGCGCGGCGAGCATGCGTTTCCAGCAGTCCCGTTGACCGGTCGATGCCCGTTCCGCATAGTTTTCGACACAGGTTCGCGTCAGCCCTCGGGAGCGTGCGATGTCGGCCGTGATCGATCTGCTGACAGAACTCGTCGCCATCGACAGCGTGAACCCCGCCTACGGCGGCCCAGGCGAGGCGGGCGTGGGCCGGTTCCTGCTGGGCTTCTTTGGCCGCCACGGCATCGAGACGTTCACGCAGCCGGTACTGCCCGGGCGGGAGAACGTGATCGCCGTGCTGCCCGGCGTCGACCGATCGCGGCGGATCATCCTCGAGGCCCACATGGACACGGTGTCGGTCGACGGGATGACGATCCCGCCGTTCGAGCCGGTCATCCGGGAGGGGCGGCTCTACGGTCGGGGCGCCTGCGACACGAAGGGCGGGCTCGCTGCAATGGCCCAGGCGGTCGTCGATCGCGCTGCCTCGCGGAGGCCGCCCCCCTGTGACGTCTGGCTGGCGGCCGTGGTGGACGAGGAGCACGCCTACCAGGGCGTTGTCGCGCTCTTGGGTGGCGGCACGGCCGAGGCGGCGATCGTCGCCGAGCCTACGAGCCTGCGGATCGTCACCGCGACGAAGGGCTGCCTCCGCTTCCGGATCAGGGTCGACGGCCGCGCCGCCCACTCCTCGCGACCGGAGTTGGGGACCAGCGCGATCCTGGGGGCCGCCCGGCTCACGCTTGCCATCGATGAACTGCATCGCGGCCTCGCCGCCACTGTCCATCCGCTGCTGGGGCCCGCCACCGGCAGCATCGGCGTCATCACCGGGGGCACGCAGATCAACATCGTGCCCGAAACCTGCACGCTCGCGATCGACCGGCGGCTCCTCCCGGGAGAATCGCCGGAGGGAGCCCTGGCCGAATACCAACGGGTGGTCGACGCGCTGGCGGCCCGCGATGCCTCCTTCCGGGCGACGCTCGAGCCCACGATGCTCGTCGACGACACGCTCGAGACGGCAGCCGACGCCCCCGTGGTGCGGGTGGCCGCTGCCGTCGCCGCCGAGGACTCCCTCGATCCCGTCGTGGTCGGCGTGCCCTACGGCAGCGACGCGAGCAAACTGTCGCGGCACGGGATCGACAGCATCGTGTTCGGGCCCGGCAGCATCGACCAGGCGCACGCCGCCGTGGAGTTCGTACCCACCGCGGAGGTGGAGCGTGCCGCGGCGTTCTACGGGCGGTTCATCGACCGGTTTGGGGACGGTAGCCGGCGGGCTTCATCTGGTCGTTGACCGCGGCTGCGAACTCCGCCAGCGGCCAATGGCCTCGAGCAGGCGGTCGATGTCGTCGGTCGTGTTGTAGCCGTGGACCGCGATCCGGATGCGCCCGGCATGGTGCATCACGCGGATCGATTCCCGTTCGAGGAGGTCGTACAGCCGCTGGCTGTCGGCGTGCTGGAAGGCAAGGATTCCGCCGGGGCGGGCCGCCTCCGCCGGGCAGAGCAGTTCGATGCCGGCCGCCGCGAACCCCACCGCCGCGCGGGAGACGAGCGGATCGGCATGGGCAGCGATCGCGTCGACGCCAGTCGACGCGATGAACGAGACCGCCGCCTCGAGCGCGTAGATGGCAGCGAAGTTCGGCATGCCCACCGCATAGCCGGCGGCGCCGCGGCGGACTGCCACCCGTTCGAAGCGGTCGGCGTCGAAGGCGTTCTCAAGGTGGTGCCAGCCGCCGGCCCGCGGCGTGAGCCGGTTGGCGGCGGCGGCGCGGACGCCCACGATGCAGCCGCCATGGAGGCCGAGCACCCATTTGTGCGTGCTCGAGATGATGAGATCGGCGCCGGGGCAGAGGCGGGACACGCGGCCGAGCGCCTGCGTCACGTCGACGGCGAGCAGGGCGTCGGGAGCCAGGCGACGGACCGCCTCGTGGACCGCGTCCCAGTCGAGGTGATGGCCGTTCCAGAAGCTGACGAGCGACAGTTGCACGAGCCGCGTCTGCGGCGAAAGGAGCCTTTCGAGATCGGAAAGGTCGAGGCGACCGGCCCTCGCCTTCCAAAGCCGTGGCGTGCATCGCGCCGTCGGCACCAGCCACGGCGTGACGCCCGCGGGAAAGTCGAGGTCGGACACCACCACCTCGTCGCCCGCATGGAGATCGAGCGCCGTGGCGAGCAGGTTGTAGGCCT
Organism: Pirellulales bacterium; assembly: GCA_044336965.1. Lineage (GTDB taxonomy): Bacteria > Planctomycetota > Planctomycetia > Pirellulales > UBA1268 > CAMCQY01. The sequence goes on from JBIIOL010000166.1 coordinate 4,496, forward strand.
CCGACGAGCAGGAGCAGAACGCCACCTCCTCCGGCTGCATGCCGATCATCCGCGCCGCCACGTCCCGACAGGCCGCGAGCCGGGCGAAGTGAGCGTCCCTGCCGTTCATGCCATCGAGCTTGTCGCGGAGATAGGCCAGCACGGCCCGGCTTACGGCGGGGGGCGGAATACCCTCGGCTGCCGTGTTGAGGTAGGCCTGATCTGCGAGCACGGGGAAGTCGCGGAGCCGCGAGTCGGGCGTCAGCATCTCACCCCTTCTCGCACTCGGCCCAGGTGCCACCCTCGTGCACCGACACATCCAGCGGCACATCCAACGTCATCGCCCGCTGCATCTCGTCGACGACGATCCGTGTGACGGCCTCGGCTTCCGCGGCGGGGGATTCGAGCAGGAGCTCGTCATGGATCTGCAGCACGATCGCAGCCTGCGTTGCCGTCGCTTTGAGCCTCCTGTCCACACCCAGCATCGCCAGTTTGATGAGGTCGGCGGCGGAGCCCTGCACGACCGTGTTGATCGCGGTCCGCTCAGGGAGCGAGAGGGCGAAAACACCGGCGGCGGTCCGCCGCCCCGCGCGATCGCGGACTCCCGTGATCGCCCGACGCCGTCCGAGCATCGTCGTCACGCAGCCATCACGGCGGCAGCGGTCGAGCACGTCGTCCATGAACGCCGCGGCACCGGCGAAGGAGCGGAAGTAGGCCAGGATGAATGCAGCAGCTTCGGCCTGCGGGATGCCGAGCGACTTGGCCAGTCCAAAACTGCTCTGACCATAGAGGATGCCGAAGTTCACCGCCTTGGCCGTCCGCCGCATCGCGGAGGTGACCACCGACGGTTCGATGCCAAACACCGCCGCCGCGGTGCTCGTGTGGATGTCCTCGCCGGCAGCGAATGCCCGCCGCATCGCCTCGTCGCCCGAGAGGTGCGCCAGGATGCGAAGCTCGATCTGCGAATAGTCTGCCGCGATGAACCGCCAGCCGGGCTCGCGGGGCAGAAACGCGGCGCGGATCTGCTGTCCCTCGGCCGTGCGGGTGGGGATGTTCTGCAGGTTCGGATCGCTTGAACTGAGCCGCCCGGTGGCCGTCACGGTCTGGTTGAACGACGTGTGAATCCGGCCCGTGGTCGGATCCACCAACTCCGGCAGGCTGTCGACATAGGTGCTCTTCAGCTTGGCATACTTGCGGTGCTCGAGCAGCAGCGCCGGCAGCGGGTGCAGTGGCGCGAGTTCCTCGAGCACCTCGGCATCCGTGCTCGGGCCGGTCTTCGTCCGCTTCACCACAGGCAGCCCCAACTCGTCGAAGAGCACGGCACGCACCTGGAGCGGCGAGGCGATCGCGAAGGGGTGTCCCGCGAGGGCGTGAATCTCCGCCTCAAGGGAGGCGAGCCGGTCGGCATACTCCGTTGACAGGGCAGCCAGCGTTGCCAGGTCGATCCGCACGCCCCGGTATTCCATGGCGGCGAGCACCACGGCCAGTGGCATCTCCAGTTCGCTGAAGAGCTTGGCGAGGCCCGCCTCCGCAAGCGCCGCCGGCAGGCGGACCGCCAGTTCCCGCCCAACGCGGCAGGCAGCCACGGCCTGTGCCGCGTCGGTCGGCTGATCGAGCATCGCGCCATCGCCGCCGTTCGGCAGCGCGTTGCCGACATCGATGCCGTTGCGGAGGCTTACCTCCGAGAGGCCCAGGTTCCGTTCACCCGCATCGAGCAGGTAGGCGGCGAGCATCGTGTCGAACGCACAGCCCGCCAGTTCGATGCCCACGGCCCGCAGCGACAGGCTGTGTCGCTTGAGATCGTGGCCTGTCTTGAGAACCGCCGAATCGGCCAACAGCCCGCGGAGCGAGGAGCTGGCCGCGAGTCGATCGGCCGTCACCCAGGCGGCGACATCCCCGGTCGCCAGGGCCAGTCCCGACGGCGGCGACATGCTGGTGGCACGGCCGTCGATACCGGCTCCGCGCACGCAGCAGATGGCGATCGGCCCCGTGGCCCGCAGCCGCGCAACGACTGTCTTCAAGGCCGCCTCATCGGCCGGAAGCTCGTGCGGCCCATGCGACGACGGGCTTCCATAGCCGCTCGTGGCCGACGTGCCAGTGCCGCCGCCGTTCGTGCGATCCGTCGCCGGTTCCGCGTCGATGCCGTCGAGATCGAAGAGGGTAGGCGTGCTGCGGTTCCGCCCAGCCGCGACCGGGATGCTGGCCGCACGCGGCGGCACGGACTGAAGCACCTTCGACAGCAGACTCTTAAACCCCATCTCGCGGAGGAAATCGGCGAGCGCCGCGGCATCCGGAGCATGGCGGACGCCGGCCTCCCATGGGATCGTGATCGGCACGGCCGTGTCGAGCCGGATCAGCTCCCGGCCCGCGCGGGCGGTGTCGGCGTGGATGCGGAGATTCTCGCGCCGCTTCGTACCGGCGACGTCGTCG
>JBIIOL010000167.1:0-6889 GCA_044336965.1 Pirellulales bacterium
AGAATACGACCGACCACGATTGGAAGGACGTGCGGATGTCGCTCGTCAGCGGCAGGCCGATCTCGTTCGCGATGGACCTCTACCGGCCGCTCTACGTCCCGCGGCCGGTGGTGCGGCCGGATCTCTATGCATCGTTGCTGCCGCAGGTCTACGGCCAGAACATGGCCGATGAGCAGTCGGAGTTCGCCGGCGCGGCCAACGGCATGGCGGAGCGAGGTCGCGAACTGGCGAAGAGACAGATGTCCCAGGATCGGAAGGCTGGGGCAGCGGTGCCGGCAGCGCCAGGACGAAGGGCTGAGTTGCAGGCGGCGTCGGACAGAGATGCGGTTCTGCAGGCAAAGGAGGCGGAGATGCTTGGAATGAGCACGGAACTGCAGAGTCTGGCCGCAGGGGTCTCGCTCGGCGAACTCTTCCGCTACGAGATCGCCACGCCCGTGACGATCGCACGCCAGCGTTCGGCGATGCTGCCGATCGTGGCCGACCGCATCACGGCCGAGCGGGTGGCGATCTACGACGAGCGGGTGCTGGCGAAGCATCCGCTGTCGGGAGTGCGGCTGAAGAACACGACCGCACTCAACCTCATGCAGGGGCCGGTCACGGTCTACGACGAGGGGGGCTACTGCGGCGACGCGCGGATCGAGGACATGGCCCCCGGGAGCGAACGCTTGCTGAGCTATGCGGTCGATCTCGACGTCGAGGTGGTGCCGCGTACCGAGCCCCGACCAGACGAGATCGTCAGCGTGCGGCTCGTGAAGGGCACGCTCATCGCCTCACGTCGGCTGGCACGGGTGCGGAAACTCGAGGTGAAGAATTCCGGCGACAAGCCGGTGAAGCTGCTCGTCGAACATCCGATCGAGCCGGGCTGGAAGCTCGTCGGGCCCCGGAAAGCCGACGAGACCACCCGCGACCGCTATCGCTTCGACGTCGCGGCGGAGCCGGGCAAGCCTGCGACGCTCGAGATCGGCGAGGAGATGCCGGTTGAGCAGGTGCACGCGATCATGAACCTCGACGACAACGCCATCCTGCTCTACTCGCGAGCTCGGGGGACGAGCCCGGCCGTGAAGGAGTCGCTCGCCGAGGTGATTCGCCGCAAGCAGGAGATCGAGCGGATCGCGCGGGAAAAAACGGAGCGCGAGCAGGAGATAAACGCCATCGGGCAGGAGCAAGCCAGGATTCGTGAAAACATGAGCCGTCTGGAACGGACGAGCGACCTCTACACCCGCTACGTGCAGAAGTTCTCACAGCAGGAAACCCGCGTGGAAACCCTGCGAGAGGAGATCGCCCAGCGGCAGGCGCAGGAACAGCAGGCACGGCAGGCGTTCGACACGTATCTGCTGCAGGTGGATGTGAAGTAGGCCTGCGGTTCCGGCAGTCGCGGAGCGGAAGGTCGCGGTAAGCGATCACTTCGCCGGGGCCGCGTCTGCGGGGAGCAGGTCGCCCAGTAGCAGGATCGCCGATGCATACCAGACGTTGTCCGCGTACTTGGCGGGATTCTTACCGAGGTCCGGGCGGTTGTGCTCGAAGAGAATCTTCGCCTTGTCGGGTGCCGCCGCCTCGAGCCTGATCGTGACCCGGTGCGTGCCTGCCGGCTGGCTGCCGGTGTTGAGCGTGCCGATCCGCCAATAGGTGCAGTATCCGTCGATCCGCGGCACGTTCTTGGCAGCCGCATCATCAATCTGGACCGACACGATGCCCTCGCCCGGTCCCAAGAGGTCGTAGACCGCTAGCCGTGTGCCGGTGTAGGCCACCACCAGTTCCGCGCCCGGCTTCTCCGCCTTCCAGAGCACCGGCATCCGCGCGGCGAAAGACTTGGCCCGCTCATCGTCAGCCGGGGTGACGCGTTTCCAGTCGCCGCGGAGCATCGACTGCTCGATCGGAATCATCTTGGCTTTTTCCCAGTTGTCGGCGCGGAGCGGCTCGGGCATCGGATGCGGTGCGGCGGTCGTCGCGGCGGCCTGGATGGTGGTGAGGGAGCGCGCCAGCACATCCGCGTAGAGCCGGTGCCCGGTCTCCACGTGGGGGTGCACGCCGTCGGTCGAAAATAGCATCGGCGTGGCGGCTGCATCGAGCTTCTCTGGCTTCTCCCCCTTGAAGACGAGCGAGCCGTCGGCGATGCGGCGGCTCACCTCGACGCCATAGTGCACCGAGGGGATCGCGTAGTGGTTGGCGACGGCCTCCATGGTCGATGCAGCGCGGGGGAAGACACCGCTGGCGAGATCGGCGAGCAGCGGCTCGGAGACCGTGTAGACGAAGCAGATGTCGGTGGCAGCGTTGGCCCGCAGGATCTGCCGCACGATCCCCTCCATGGTGGCCAGGATCTGCTCCGGTGGAGCTGCGGCGTCGTTGACAGCGAACTCGACGAACACCAGATCGGGCTTCTGCGCAATCACGTCGTGTCCGACGCGAAAGGCCCCAAGGTCGGAGCCCGTGCCGCCGATCGCGGCACTGATCTCGCTGAACGTTGCCGTCGGGAATTCCTTCTTGAGTCGGTCGAGCGAAAACACCCGCCAGCCCGGCGCGGCGGTAATGCTGCCGCCCAGATAGGCGACGCGGACATCGCCGCCGGCCTTCGCCTTGGCGAAGAAGTTGGGCAGCCCTCCCCGTGGCCGGCATTCCTCGGCCGCGACCAGCGTGGGCGCGTCGGCGGGCTGAGCGACGCCCTTCTGCATGCCAAGACTAAGCGGAGTGAGCGGCTTTTCGCGGGCGCCCTCGGCCTCGATGATCGGCCAGCTGGCCCGGAGACCGTCGGCGTAGGGGCCGATCTTTTCTATCGGGATCGGCTGGAAGCCGAGCTTCAGGGCCGGCGACTCCTGCCGCAGCCGGTAGTCGTCTTTGTCGCGATCGACGAACAGCGGGGCGCCCACGACCGACTTCCCGTCGAAGCCGAGCGACTGCCACGATGCCCACTCGTTGAGAGCCTCGACCTCCTCGAGCTTCACGTCGTCGACGAGCACGCCCGCCCCGGCCCCGTTGACGTCGATCCTCACCACACCCGTCGCCATCTTCTCGTGATATCCGGGCTCTCCGGCAGCCGGCACGCGGAATGTGAAAACCACCGGCTCCCACTCCGTGTCGATCGTGGCCTGGTTCGGGGAGCTGCCCCAGAAGAACACATGCGGGATGTGCGACTGCAGCATCAAGCCGACCTTCACCTCCGGCCGGTTTGCCTTCAAGGTAGCCGAGAGTTGGTAGCTGTGGCCGGGCTTGATGGCGAATTCGGATGAAATGACCTGCGCAGAGACGTCCTTGCTGCCGCCCGCATCCTTGCCCGTGCCCGCGTTGATGCCCAGCGCCCGCTTGCCGGCGGAGGCGTCTCCTTCCGCCAGGGTGGCCACTGCGTCGGCCGGTTTCATCTGCCACCGCCATTTGTCGGGCAGTGCGCCCGCCTTGCCTGCCTCGGACTTACCGGCTTCGAAGCCAGCGTTGTCGATCGCCACCCTCGCGAGCGTCTTGCCGGTCTTTCGCTGGCCGGTCAGCAGCGGCAGCCCGTGATGCCAGAGGACGTTGTCGTCAGACTTATAGTGGTCGAAGGGTAGGTTGCGAAACGAAAAGAGCTTCGCCTTCGGGTCGCGGTAGTCGACGATGTTTCGCAGAAACTCGTTCCCGGTCATGACGAGGCCGTCGGGCAGCACGGCGTCCTTCGGATGCGTCTTCATGTTGCGCATCGACTGCCAGGCCGGCTGACCCGCGACGCTCTCATAGCCCTTCACCATCGTGGGGAAGTGGTTGGTCCAATATTTGTTGCCGCCGGTCCAGCCGCTGTATTCGATCTGCTGCGGCCCGCAGTCGATGAAAACATTGTTCTCGATCTGGTTGTCGCGGCCGTTGTGGAGATGGAGGCCCGCCCGCGAGCACCTGGCCACGATGTTGCCGATCACGTCGACGCCGCCGGCGTTGTCGTCTAGGTAAATGCCCCAGGCGAAGTGCGGGCTCACCCATTTCTCCCCCTCGCGGCCGTAGCCGAGGATGTCGTGGAAGAAGTTGTGGCGAATGACCGAACCGCGGGATGAGATCCAGTCGCGGCCGCCTGTATAGATGGCTCCCGTGTCTTCCGTCTCGAGGTTCACGTGGCGGATGTGGTTGAACTCGATTTCGAGGTTGTTGCCGCTGAACATGATGCCCATGCGGGGGCCGTCGTGGATCAGGTTGTGAGCCACGCGGTTGCCGACGCCGGAGAGAGCGACGCCCACGCCCTGCTTGTAGAAGACGCCCACGTGGTGGATGTAGTTGTTTTCGGCGCGGTTGCGTGCGGCCGTGAGCGTCGTGCGGTCGCCGCCCGAGATGGCGATGCCGTTCGACCCGGTCTCCGAGATGTCGCAGCCGACGACGGCGTTGTCGGAGCCGCCATCGATCGACACGCCGCTGCCGGAGTAGTTGCCGACATTGCGGATGGTGCAGCCGGCCACTCGGCAGTGTCGGGAGTTCTTAAAGACGACGGCCGTCCCCTCGCAGCATTCAAAGGTGAGCCCGCGGATCGTGACGTGCTCGGTGTCGGGGCCGAGGCTCATGATCGTGCCGAGCGTCGGCACCGATACGGGCCGGTCGGCGAGCGGCTCCGGCGGCAGGAAAAAGAGCGTGTGTGCGTCGCGGTCGTGGTACCACTCGCCGGGCGAGTCGAGTTCCTCCCGCATCCCCTGCACAAAGTAACGGTCACCTGGCCGGATGGCATAGGAGCAGTCGGCGGTCAGCGTGACCTTCCGCGACGAGGCATCCATCTCGTAGATGCGGACGATATTGTTCCACCAGTTGTAGCGTGGAAAAATGAAAACCTCACCCTCGGTCGGCCGGGCCCACGCCCTCGCGTCGGCGGGCTTCTGCACGAGCGTTCGCTTGCTCTCCCCTTCGATGTCGGCGTAGATCGGCAAGATCTTTCCGTCGACGTAGGCCCAGCCGCCGCCGTATGGATTGCCAGGATCGAAGTTCGGCCAGCGGGCGAGGTGCTGCCGCCTGCCCGCGAAGATGAGCTGTGAGAACTTCGCCTTGTCGAGCCCCTGCGCGGCGAGGTCGGCCTTGAGGAGCCTGCCGTCGGTTCGGGGGTCGTCAGGAACCGACTGCCAGCCGGTGATGACGGCACCGCCGACCAGCACCGGCTTGTCATCGCCGTAGGCCCGCCAGACGACCGGCGCCTCCGCCGTGCCAGAGTCTTCCTTCGCAAGCGCGAATGTCTTCGCAAGGGAATAGTTGCCGGCGTGGATGAAGACGGTGACGGGCTCTGCGAGGCCGGCCTTGCGGCGTTCGCGGATCGCATCGCGGGCCCGTTCGAGCGTGGCGACGGGGCCGTCGGTCCGGCCGGCATTCGGTTCTGCGAGCGAGCCCGACCAGGCGTCGTTGCCACTGGGCGACACGTGCCACTCAGCCGCGAAAGCTGCTGTGCTCAGGAGTGCCGCGACAGTGGCGGCGAAGATCGGGAACAGCAAGGGCATGGGAAGCTCGTGAAAAAGGGGACGCAGCTCTTTTCCAAAAGAGCTGCGTCCCCTTTTTATAAACAAAGGCGGCGGTCAGCGGTCGGCCTTCGTCGCCGGGCTGGAACTCTCCAGCCGGAAGACGAATTCGTTGGGCCCCTTTTCCGTCACTTCCGCCTCGAGACCCGACGTGCTGGAGACGCGATACTTCTCAGGCAGAACGTTTTTCTCCGACTTCGGCTGGTCTTCCGGGGCCAGACCTGGGATCGGCTAAGAAGCCGCAGCGTATCGCTGCCGCAATTGAAAACGGGGAACTGGCAGCCCGCTTGACACTGTTCCCGCCGAGGTCGAGCATACCTCTCTGAAACGCAGCCCTTTTCCGCTCTCAGTCCGCTCTCAGAAGGAATCACCATCGTGACCGTTTCGCCGCTCGTATGTCGCTTGATCGCCGCCTGCCTGTGCCTGTTCGCGATCGGACCGGCCGCCGCCCGGGCCGCCGAGGCGGGAAAGCCGCTGGAGGTGCTCTACATCACCGGGGGCTGCTGCCACGATTACGACGGACAGAAGAAGGTGATCACCCAGGGGCTGGCGTCGCGGGCCCGGATCAAGTGCACCGTGATCCACGAGGGTGGCACGACTACCGACCACAAGGTTTCCGTTTATTCGAAGCCCGACTGGTCGAAGGGCTACGACGTGGTCTTCCACAACGAGTGCTTCGCCGGCGTCAAAGACCCGGAGTTTCTCAAGCAGATCGTGGTCGAGCATGAGAAGGGCACGCCCGCCGTGCTGATGCACTGCGCGATGCACTGCTACCGGGCGGGCAACGACGACTGGTTCAAGTTCGTCGGCATCACGTCGCCCGGCCACGGCGCCCACTATGAATACACCGCCAACCTCATCGCCGAGCACCCGATCCTCACCGGGCTCCCCAAGGCGTGGAATGTTCCGAAGGAGGAGCTGTATTACTGCGACAAGGTGTGGGACACCGCCAAGCCGCTGGCCGAGGCGATGAGCCGGGAGCGGAAGGCCAACCAGACGGTCATCTGGACGAATCAATATGGCAAGGCCCGCGTCTTCGGCACCACGATCGGCCACTACACCCACACCGTCGAGACACCGGAGTTTCTCGACCTCGTGACCCGCGGCACACTCTGGGCCGCCGGCAAGCTTCAGGACGACGGCAAGCCGGTCGCCGAACTGGCCGTGGCGCCGGGTGAAGCCGCTGCCGCCTCGGGCTGGGCGGCCTCGGTGAAGCTTCCGGAAGCAGAACAGTCCAAAGCAGTGAAGCTCTTCAACGGCCGTGACACCGAGGGCTGGGAGGGGCATGTCGATCCCTACTGGTCGGTCGAGAACGGCGAGATCGTTGGCCGAAACACCGAGGCCAATGCGCCCAAGGTGAGCACCTACCTGCTCACGAAGAAGCCCTATCGCAATTTCCGGCTGCTCCTCGAGGGCAAGCTCGTGACGAGCGAGATGCACTCTGGCGT
>JBIIOL010000168.1:0-6866 GCA_044336965.1 Pirellulales bacterium
GTGCGATGGACAATTCGCTCTCGATCAACTCGGGCGTGCGGCTTGTCGCTGCAGCCGACCTGTATGGCAGGAACTGTGCGTCACTCTGGACGAAGATGCGGGCAGTCCATCCCGATAAGGTGGCCGTCACCGACACCAGTCACGAGGGGCTCGAGGGCTACAAGAGGGTCCTCGACTCTCCCGACGTGGATGTCGTGCTCGTCACGTCGACGCCGGGTTTCCATCCCGTCCATGCGCAGGCCGCCGTGGCGGCGGGGAAGCATGTGTTCGTCGAGAAACCCGCCTGCGTCGATGCCGCCGGCTACCGGCTCTGTTGTGCCGCCCACGATGAGGCCGTGGCGAAGGGGCTCGCGATCGTATGCGGCACGCAATACCGTCGGCAGACAAACTTCATCGGCGCAGTCGAGCAGATCCGCCAAGGCGTGATCGGCGACGTGATCGCCGCGACGACACGCTACTGCTCGACCGGAATCTGGTATCGCCCGCGTAACGAGGGCATGAGCGATGCGGAATACCAATTGAACAACTGGTATCACTTCGTCTGGCTCTCGGGCGACCAACTCGTCGAGCAGGGCGTGCACAATCTCGACGTCATCAACTGGGTCATGGGCGAAAACCCCATCTCGGCCTACGGATCAGGCGGGCGGTTCACCCGGCCCGAGGACAGCGAACTCTGGGACAGCTTCAGCATCGACTACGAGTATCCGGGCAGCCGATTCGTGTCGTTCCAGTCGCGGCACCTGCCGGGCACGGCGTCCGACGTGGGCAGTGTGATCTACGGCTCGAAGGGGACATGCCACATCGGAGCCGCGAACGCCGGCTCTCACATCGTGGATCGCTCCGGGAACGCCGTCTGGGAGATGAAGGGCAGCATTTCCGATGCCTACAAGCAGGAGCATAAGGACCTCATCGATTCGATCCGCGCGAAAAAGCCGATCGTCGAACTGCGGCAGATGGCCGACAGCTCGCTTGTCGGTGTGCTTGGCCGCCTCGCCGCGTACACGGGCCAGAAAGTCACCTGGAAGTTCGTGGCCGAGGAATCGCAACTCGATCTCTTCCCCAAGAGCCTGACATGGGACTCGACCCTTCCGCCGCCGACGGTGGCCGTACCGGGGCGGACCAAGCTCGTATGATGAAGACCGAGTCCGCAACAGCGGGACGGGAGCGATTTTCACCCATTCATAAAAGCCCTGAGCGCAAGCGACGGGATCGTCCGACCAACCGGCACCGCATCCCCCGGCTTGCGCCGGGGGCTTGTATGCGGTCATAAAAGCCCTGAGCGCAAGCGACGGGATCGTCCGACCAACCGGCACCGCATCCCCCGGCTTGCGCCGGGGGCTTGTATGCGGTCATAAAAGCCCTGAGCGCAAGCGACGGGATCGTCCGAGTCCGCAGGCACCTCTACCGCAAAGCCAGACTCCCTGCGTACACTGTCAGGCCAGCCAGCCGCGGGCGGGGCCGCGACTGCACAAGCAGGTGCTCTTCACGCCGCTCCAATGGCTCGGCAACTCGCACCACCACCTCGAATACGCTGGCATTCGTTTCACTTCATTTTCATCGATATCTCTTCTCTTTTCATCTCTTCATGCACGGAGCCAAACCCATGTCTCACGAACAGCCCCCCCGTGTGCCGGAGGTCCGACCCTCGTCGGCAAGGGCAGCGTTTACGCTCGTTGAACTCCTGGTCGTGATTGCCATCATCGGCACGCTCGTCGGCCTGCTCCTTCCCGCTGTGCAGGTCGCGAGGGAATCGGCCCGCCGCAGTTCATGTCAGAACAATATGAAGCAACTAGCGCTCGCCTGCATCAACTACCAAGCAGCGACAGGTGGTCTTCCCGGGCACAAGGATTGGACGGCCAGAGGGAGTGCCTCAACCGCGCGATCGTGGAGCTTCCTGATCTATGCGATGCCATTTCTCGAGCAACAGTCGACGTACGACGCGGCCCTGACCTACTACTCGGGAAATGCGGCGGGCCAATTGGAATCCGCCTGGAGAGGGAGCGTCGCTTCCGGCCGACGGATTACAGGACTCCTGTGTCCATCCGACCGAATGATCAACACGTCTGCCACGAACTGGCCGACCAATTACCGGGGCTGCGCTGGCGACCAAACGTTTAACGGGCACAATTGGGGATGGTATCCGCACGAGGCACAACGCATATTCAGCGGCACTACTCAGCTTAACGGCCAATCTCAGTACGGAACGTCACCGCGATCTGCGATCGGCGTCAGTTTTCCGAAAAAAATTACTGACGGCTTGAGCAAGACCGTGTTGGTGGGCGAAGCCGTGATCGGAGACGGAACAGACAGCCGTCTTTCAGGTTGGGCCACCGTGACAGGCTATGACTGGTATACGATCCCCCAAGATTGTTTGGCCGCCACGTTCACGGCCAATGCAAGTATTATCGGGTTTCATTGGACCTCGACGAACATTGGGCACACTTGGTTTTACAACACGCTACCACCGAATGGTCCGCGGTGTGCGCACCATAACGGCAACACCTCCCTGACTGCCAGTGTTCCGGCGAGTAGCTACCACCCGGGGGGGGCGGTCGTCGCGATGTGTGACGGCGGCGTGCGGTTCATCGCGGAGTCGATCGACACGAATAACTCACCGAACATGAATCCGGTGCCGAATCCGTTTTGGAACCAGACGTCGAGGTGGGGCGTATGGGGCGCGATGGCAACGCCCGCTCAACGCGAAAACTATACCTACGCCGAGTAATCGGGGAATCCATTTCATGATTCATTGCGTTAAGGAGACCTTCGGGCGACTGGATACCGTCACGGCGCGGTGGGCAGCAGTCTGGCTTGCATGCGGCGGTTTGATCGCAGGCATCGCCGGATGCGGTCGCTCCGGCCCGGCAGTCCAATACGTCGAGGGGATCGTGACACTTGACGGCACGCCGGTAGGAGGCGCCATCGTCACGTTCGCCCCATCAGGGGCCGGCCTCGGTGCTGCCGGGACGACAGACGCGCTCGGCGTGTACCGGCTCAACGCACTCTCCGCCAGGGCCGGGGCGGGGACCATGCCCGGCGACTATCTCGTCGCTATTCGGAAATGGGAGTATCAGGATCCGGGGCCGGCTCCGGATCCGAGTAACGCGGAGGAGTACCAAAAGTGGCAGGCGTTGAGCATGAAGGCTGCGCGGCGTGAGCCGACATACATCACTCCGCAGGCATACGGTGACGCCGCCACCTCCGGCCTCAAGGCGACCGTCCAGAAAGGCCGCAACACAGGCGCGGCCTTTCGCTTCGACCTCAAGAGCGACTTCAAGGGACAGTAGGGCGGCTTCCGCAAGGTTGCCACCTCCGTGCCGCCCGGCTAAGCTTGATCTGGCCTGACAGTTCTGCCGATAGTCCTTCCTAAGTTCCCGATCCCGCGATCTGTCCCACCTGCCAAGGATATTCGCCATGGCCCAGCCACACCACCAGGCTCGTGTCACCAGTCACGGATGCGCTGGCTTCCGAGCCATTCCGCGCCGGGCGGCGTTGCAGGTCGGTAGCTTCGGGGCGATCGGCCTTTCGCTCGGCGACCTGTTCCGCATCCGCGCTGCCCGTGGCGAGGCCTCGACGGATGCCTATTCGACAGTCGCCGGCCAGGGAAAACTTCCAGAGAAGATCAAGGCGGTGATCCAGCTGAACTTGGGCGGCGGCTTCCCGCAGCACGAGTCGTTCGATCCCAAGCCCGAGGCCCCGGTTGAATACCGTGGCTCGTTCGGCGTCGTGAAGACGAAGAACGGCGACATCTTCAGTGACAACCTGCCGAAGTCCGCAGCCATCGCCGACAAGTTCACGGTGATCCGCAGCATGGTCGGAAAGATTCCCGATCACGTTCTCGCCTCCTACCACCTCTCCACCGGCTACACGCCGACCGCCGTGATCGACTACCCCGCCATGGGCTCGATCATCTCCCACGAACTCGGCCCCCGCGGTCTCCTGCCCCCCTACATCGCAGTGCCGACCCGGGCTGCCTATGGCGGCGGCACCGGATTTCTGAGCAGCAGCTACGGCGCTTACGAACTGGGAGCGGATCCTGGGCAGAGTTCTGACCCCGCTCAGAGGAAAAACTTCAAGGTTCGCGACTTCTCACTGCCCGAGGGTTTTCCGATCGACCGTTTCGACCGTCGCCATGCGGCCCGCCGGCTCATCGAGAAGCGAATCCGATCGCTCGAGGCCGACCCTGCCACGCTCGACACGATGGACGGCTTCTATGGCAAGGCCTACGAACTGCTCACCTCGGCCGATGCCCAGAAGGCGTTTACGTTCGAGGGGGAAACCGACGAGACGTTCGAGCTGTATGGAAGCGCCGTCACCGGTGGGCTCAGGGGCCCCGACGGAAAGTATCACCCGAAGGGCCTGGCTGAGCGACTGATCATCGCCCGCCGACTCGTCGAGGCCGGCACGCGGTTCGTGACGGTGCACTACGGCGCGTGGGATTGCCACATCGACTGCAAGCGGGCTTGCCTCGACCAGATGGCCCCGCTCGACCATGCGATCGCCGGACTCGTCACCGATCTCGACCGCCGCGGCCTGCTCGACAGCACGCTCTTCTGGGTGACGAGCGAATTTGGCCGCACGCCGAAGATCAACAAAGACAGCGGCCGCGACCACTGGGCCCGCTGCTACTCGAATCTCCTGGCCGGCGGCGGCTTCCACCAGGGGCTTATTTACGGCGCGAGCGACGCGACCGCCGCCGAGCCGGCCCGCGACGCGGTGCCGCTCGAGGATCTGATGTTCACGATCTACCATCAGATGGGCATCGACGCCGACAAAGAACTCGTCGCCTTCGGCACGAGGCCGATCGAGATCATCAAGGACGGCCATTTGGTGAAGGGCCTGATCGCCTGAAGGCGGCCCGTGTTCTGGCGGACTGCGAAGGAGGCGGTGGCATGCAGCTATCACGATTGGCACGGCTCGCGGCCGTCGCGACGGCCTGCTGGCTCGTGGGGGCTGACCCTGCTGCGGCGCAGGGCTTGCTCAAGCACATCGAGCGGGTCTCACCCCGCATCGGCCAGCAGGGCACGACGGTCGAGGTGACGGTCCAAGGGACATGGCTCAAGGATCCCCGCGAGGTGATCTTCTCGCGGCCCGGCATCAAGGCCGAGGGGCTCGAGCCGCGGTCGAAACCGCCGTATCCATACGGCCTTGCCCACGGCGGACGGATCGAGGACCAGATGAAATGCCGGTTCGTGATCGCCCCTGACTGCCCGCCCGGCGAGCATCTCTTCCGCCTCCGCACGGCCGACCAGCTCTCCACGCTGGCCACGTTTCACGTCACGCCCTTCCCGGTGGTGAGCGAGAGCGGGCAGGCAAATTACTCCATCGCCACGGCGCTCTCGGTCGTGCCCAACGTCACGGTTTGCCGGAACCACACCTCGGGCACGGCCCACTTCTATAAAGTGCCCGCCGTCGCGGGAGCGAGGCTGTCTGCCCAGATCGATGCGGTGCGGATCTCCGACCTGCACTACGGCGGCGGGGAGTTCGACCTCGCCCTGCGGGTGCTCGACGCGAATGGCCGCGAGCTGGCCGCCAACGACGACAATCCGCTCCACCTTCAGGACCCACTCGTCAGCCTGAAACTGCCCGCGGATCTGCCGGGTGACTCGGTCTTCATTGAGGTGAGCCCGTCGGTTCCCGCAGGATCCGGAGCGATCGGCGTGGCCTACTGCCTCCACATCGGGTCGTTCAGCTGTCCGCTCGCGGCCTATCCGGCAGGCGGCCCTGCCGGTGCACCGCTGGCCGTGAAGCTCCTCGGCGATCCGCTTGGCGACGTCGAACAGACGATCGCGGTGCCGCCAGCCCCCGGCACGTTTTCAGTTTTCGGCGACGGCCCGTCCCCGCGTCTCCTGCGGTCGAGCCCGTTTCCGAATGTGCTCGAAGATGCCGCCGCGGCAGAGACCCGCGTCGCGGCCCTGCCTGCCGCGGTCAACGGCATGCTCGACAAGCCGGGCGACGTCGATTCCTTCCGGCTCTCGGTCAAGAAGGGCGACCGGCTCCGCGTGCGCGTCTACTCCGCCACTCTCGGCTCTCCGCTCGATCCGGCGATCCGCATCCGGCCGGTGACTGCCGACGGCACGCCGGGGCCGATCGAGGCCGAAGCCGATGACGCCGATCTAATGCTCGTCGATCGCGAGATTTTTGGGCCCAACTTCCGTTCGCGGGGCGGACTCAAGGATGTGTTCGATCCATCGTTCATCTGGGAGCCGAAGGCCGATGGCGACTATCTGCTCGAGGTTCGCGACATGAGCGGCTTCGGCGGCCCAACCGGCGTCTACCGCGTTGAGATCGAGACGCCGCCCGACAGGGTCTATGTGCAGTTGGCGACTGGGGGCAACTCCGACTGGGTGGAATCGAGCCGCTACATGGGCCTGGCCGTGCCGCAGGGCAACCGCTGGACCGTGAGCGTGAACCTGCCGCAGGGACAGGGCAACTCCTACCGCGGCGGGCTCCAGATCGTGGCGGAGAATCTTCCACCGGGCGTGAAGCTCGTCTCGCCGCCTGTGCCGCCGGGACAATCGCGGTGGCCTGTGCAGCTCGTGGCCGACGCCTCGGCCCAGCCAGGAGGCACTCCAATCACGCTCATGGCGCAGGCCACCGACCCAGGGAAAACAATTGAGAGCGGCTGCCAGCAGTGGGTGCCGTTCATCAATCACTCCGGCGGCGACGCCTGGCGAGCCGTTCGCACCGATCGGCCCATCATGGCGGTCACCGATCGGGCGCCGATCGCGATCGACCTCGTGCCCCCGACGATCCCGCTCGTCCGCGGCGGCGAACTCGCGATCCCCGTGAAGCTCACGCGGCAGCCCGGCTACGACGAGCCGGTCGAGTTTCAGGTTGAGTTCGTGCCGCAGGGCGTCAGCCTG
>JBIIOL010000169.1:0-6825 GCA_044336965.1 Pirellulales bacterium
TCCGCCGGCAGCCGCCGGGGCAGGGCCTGGGAGTAATTGATCCGGTCATCCTCGTTCCACTTGCCACTCTCGATCGACAGGCCGTAGGTCCGCGACGTGCAGATTTCCATCAGCACCTTCCGCATGTCGAAGCCACCGTCGATGAACGACTTCGTGAGGTGGTCGAGAAGCGGCGGATTGCTGGGCGGATTACCCGCACGGATGTCGTCGATCGGGTCGATGATGCCCGTCCCGAAGAGATAGCCCCACTGGCGGTTGACGTAGCTCCTGGCGAAGTAGGCGTTGTCCGGGGAGGTGATCCAGGCAGCCAGTTGCTGACGTCGTGTGGCGTTTTCCGGCGACGTGTGGCGGCACTCGAAGGGAAACTGCGGGGCGACCGGCTTGCTCGTCCGCTCGTGGATCATCTCGCCGTCGGACTTGTCGCCGACGATTTCGTAGAGCGGCTTTGCCCCCTCCACCGACGTGCCGGCGATCACGCGGTCGCCGCTCTCCGGATCCTTGGTGAGATTCACCTGAGCGAAGAAGGCGGCCGTCTCAAAATATTGGTCCTGCGTCCAGCGCTCGAAGGGATGGTCGTGGCACTTGTTGCAGTTGAACCGCACGCCCAGGAAGAGGTGCGTGGTGTTTTCCATGGTGATCGCCGGGTCGCGAAGCGTCTTGAAGTAGGCGGCGGCGGGATGCTCGCGGTTGGACCCGGTGGCGGTGAGGATGTCGCGGGCAAATTGGTCATAAGGCGTGTTGGCGGCGATCTGCTCGCGGATCCACTGCCGCAGGCCCTTCGCGCCCTCGGCGCCGAGAAACTTCGGGTTGACCTGCAGCAGATCGGCCCACTTGTTGGTCCAGTGCTCGACGAACGCGTCGCTTGCCAGGAGCCGGCCTGCGAGTTCCTGCCGCTTCGTGCGGGAGTCGCGGGCGTCGGTGATGAAGGCCCGCACGTCCGCCGCCGTCGGCGGCAGGCCGGTGAGATCGAGCGAGATCCGCCGCAGGAAGTCGGCGTCGGAGCAGAGCGGGGCTGGTTCGATCTTCATGGCCTTCCACTTGATGGCCACGAGGTCGTCGATCGGGCTCCAGGATTCCGGCTGGGGCGATGTGAAGCCCGAGCGTTCGCCCATCACGGCCAGCGGCACCGCCACGTAAGAGCCCTCGTAACGGGCGAGGATCGGCGCCTCGCCCCGCCTGATCGCGGTCACCAGTCCGGAGCGATCGGTCGTGGCGACCTCAGGGTTGCCGCTCTCCAGGAAGGCTTCGCGGGTGACATCCCGCGTGGTGCCGTCGGCATACTCGGCGATCACGCGAAACTGCTGCCGCCGGCCGGCGACGTCGATCTGGGCCGCAGTCGGAAAGACCTTGATGCCCTTCACTCGCGGTGTGGCGAGATTCAGCTGCGCGCCCTGTTCGATCCAGCGCCGCAGGATCTGGTAGGTCGGCTCCTCGACCTTCGCGAGCAGACCGCCGGCATGCGGCGCCGTGGCCGACGCCTTCAAGAGCATCAGGCTGTCGTCAGGGCTGGCGAGGTTCACGCGGCGGCTGGCGTGGTCGTCGGTGAAGGCTCTCACGTCGAAGATCGGGTCATAGCCGCGGAGCGACAGTTTGAAGCCGTTCTTTCCCTTGGCGGCTCCATGGCAGGTGCCTTGATTGCAGCCAAGCTTCGCGAGCACCGGGTTGACGTCACGAACAAAGTCGATGTCTGGCCGGCTGCCGACACCAACCACGCTGACAGGCAGAGTGAACGCGATCGCGGTGGGGCCGTCGCCATGGACGATGCGGAGCGTGCCCTGACCGTCGGCCAGCGGCCGGAGGAGGCCGCCCGGTGCGGCCGAGACGAGTGGCTTGGCTGCCCCTGCCGCAGGCTCGAACCGCACGCTGCGGGTGAGATCGACCGTGCGGCCGTCGACGAGTTGGCCCGTGACCACCAGTTGGGTCGTGGCAAACGGTCCTGCCAGCGAGACCGTCGCGGGTTCGACCGCGAGCGACGCGACCGCGGCGGGTGGACTCGGCTCCGGCTCCACCGACGGCTCGGTGGGCCATGGCAAGGGCAGCGACGATCCGGCCACGGCCGATGTGTCGAGCTTCGCGGCTGGGAAGCTGATGCCGGCCGCCCCGGTCGAGCTGTCGAAGAACCGCACGATACCGTCTCCGCCGCCCACGGCCACGGCGGCGCTCGTGGGATGGAAGGCCACGGCGTAGGCCGGTGTGGAGGGAAGATTAACGCTGGAGATCAGCTTCGTGGAGGCCTCGCGGAATGCATCGAACGCCTTCCAATCGGCTTCGGAACGCTGCGACCCCTTGGTGCGAGTCTCGCCCGGCACCTTGGCCATGATGTCGAGGATGTTCTTCGGCACATCCTGTTCGAGCCCGTAGCTGCAGAGGACCAATTGCCCCTTGCCGTCGAGCGACCCGACTGCCGCGATCCGCTTTCCATCGGGCGAGAACCGCACGTTGAACACGCGGCCCGTCACCGGAAAGAGCGGAAAGATCAGGTTGGCATCGTCGCCGATGACCCGCCCGGAGTGGCGGTGGATGCGATAGACCCGCGGCAGGCCATCGGCACCGGCCACGACGACGTGGTCGAGCTTCGGGTGGCGGTCAACGGCCGTCAGGCCGCCGCGGAGCGCCCCCGGCGTGATCGACGTGATGTTGTCGACGAACCGTTGGGTGGCCAGTTCGGTGAGTTTGACGCTCATGTCACGGCCCACGGAGATCACATGATCCCCCTTGGGAGCGAAGACCGTGTCGAGCACCCAGTCCTCGTGGGCGCCCTGATAGAGCACCTGTTCCCCAGTCTCCACGCGAATCGCTCGCAGGCTGTTATCGGCGCAGCCAAACGCAATCAGGGAGCCGTCGGGCGACCATGATCCGCCATAGATGGTGTCGAACGTCACGGGCACCGACCGCACGAGCGTGCCGTCGGCGACGTTCCAGATCTGCACCTCGCCCATCCGCGCCGGGTTGCCGCCGGTGACGGCAAGCTTCGAGCCGTCGGGCGAGAACCGCACCCGCTCGATCCGCTCCGCCAGGCCGACCAACCGCCTGACCGGCGCCTCGGGAACGGTGCCTTTCGACACGTCGAACAGAAGCACCTCGTGGAACCCCGACACGGCCAACAAGGTGCCGTCGGGTGAAAAGTCGAGCGACGTGATTACCGGCTGCCGCGAATAGACCGGAGGGTGATCCTTGTCGACCCGCTGGCCGGCGCTGGCGGGCGTATCGTCTTTGGCGCCCTGCGTGATCCACTGGCGGATCAATGCGATATCGGCGGCGGCCAACGGCTTGCCCGACTTTGGCATCTCCGACTGACCGCTGGCGTCGGGTGTGATCTGCGCGATCAGATGGCTCTCATCGGGCTTGCCCGGCACGACGCCGGCTGAGCCGGAGTCACCTGACGCCGTCATCAGAGCGACATCCGTCATCACGTAGCCGCCCTCGGGCTTGGCGGGCTGATGACAGCCCTGGCAGTTCGCCTGCAGGATCGGGCGGATCTGCCGGTGGTAGCTTACGGGGGCGGGGGTGGCCTCGGCGGCCGTTGCCACGAGGGACTGCAAGGCCGTCAGCAACAGGGCCAGAACGGCACCCACAACACGGGCATGCAGCCTGAAAGAAGTGGGACGGACAGACGGCAAACCGCTCATAATAGGGTCCTTTGTGAAAAGACCGATGGCGGGCATTGTGCGACACGCAGCGGCATCCATGGACGCCCTTCGCACATGAGTTGCGAAGGCCGCGGTCACAGACAGGGCTGGTCGCAGGACGACATGCCGGTCGAAAACGATACTGCTAATCGTACCCTGCGGTCTGGATGAAAGAAATACTGGACGGAGAGGGTGAGAACCACGGGATTTCATGAGGGATCCCATCGCTCGCGCTCCGGGCTTGTATGGGCGTTCCCGTCATCCCATCCGTCATGCTCCGGGCTTTTACGGACGCTCGCAGGGAAGCCCCCGGCGTGAGCCGGGGGATACGGAGGCGATCCAGCCTTCCAGCGGATCGAGGTCGGCCGGCAGGCCATACTCCGGCAGCGCCGCGGCGTGGCCCGCCTGCAACCCGCAGATCACGGCGTCGAGCAGGTCGCCGCTGCCGTCGGCGAGCAGCCTTCGACTCCACGCCGGTGTGATTTCGAGCGCGATGTCGAGCCCGGCCGTGCCAGCGACGAGCGAACGGAGGATCGTTCGACGGTTGGCGGCGCGTTCGGCCGTTTGGTTCGCAGCCGTGTCGCTCTTGTAGGACGTCCTGCAGACCTTCCGCGCTGTGAATCCCGGATACGCCTCCAGGGCAATGCGCGTCTCGGTGGTGCCCCGGTTGCGTGTGCCAAAGGTGCCGTGCCGGTGTGCCGGAAACACGAGCCCCGCGTCGAGCATCCTCCCGATGCCGGCATGCATCATCCAGGCGACCGGCGGGTTGGTCCAACGCATCGCGGGGCTCGATCCCGCGGGCTTGTCGGCCCGCCGCCAGGCAAACTTGTCGCCGCTGGGCCTGGCATCACACCAGCGTTTGAAGGTGTCGCGGAGTGCCGCCCTCTGCTGCGAGCAGTAGAACCGTACGAAGTCTGGCCAGTCGGTGGGCCATCCCTCGTGCTCGATGAGCGTCCGCGGCTGGCCGAACGGCAGGTCGAAGCCACCGAGCCACGGACCGCTCTCCCGCAGAAACGAATCGTATGCCTGCAGGCTGACGAGACCGCGGATCTCGTCGAGCCGATAGACCGGCACCGGCCCGACGCAACTCCACCGGCCCACGGCAATGGTGATCGGCTTTTTCGTAGACGGCGCCGATGTGAAGTCCACGCCCAGCAGGCTGCCATCAAGCATCGGCGACTGCGGTCGACTCACTGCAGACCTGTTCGGCTTCAGGTCGTGTGGCCTTCGACCGGCGGGACGATCCGCAGCAGGCGGCCGGACGTTTCCGCGGCGGGAACGTCCTTCAGATCAGCCGCTGGCGGAGCCGGTTCGACGGCAGGACCCAACTGCGGCTGGGCGTTGAGCGGAGCCACCGTGGGCGTCTGAGCGGGCACCGCGTCCTTCGCCGCCGGAGTCGGGATCGTTTCGATCGGCTTCAGAGCACTGCCACCCTCGGCCGGCTTGTCAACGCGGATCGCACCGGAAGCACTGCCGGCAGCCTGGGGCTGCTTCGGATCGACATGCTGAAGACCCGACCCGGTCCAGCCCTCGGCTGCCGGGGCAGCGGGCTTGTCGCTGAATGTCTTCGCCGGCGCGGCAGGAGCGAGTGCGGGAGCAGCGACCGGTGCCGGACGGGCGGCGGCCGCGGGGGTGGTGCTGATGGCGGACGTCTGCTGAACGGCTGCCTGCATCGGATTGCCGCACGGATCGAGCGGAACCCGCATCACGACGGTCCGCGGCGAGCGGACGGTGTAGGTGTAGGGCACCTTCTTCTCGACGACCCGCGGCACCTGGGCGGTCCGCTGTTCGGTCACAACCTTCATGACCTGGATGCTCACCGGCTCCACGCGTTCCTCCGTGACGAACTTGCACACCTGAACGGGCACCTGACGGACCTGCTCCTCTGGAACCATCCGGACGGTCTGCACCGGCACCTTGTTCTCGACCCGCTCGACGACCTTGCGAACGGTCTGCACGGGCACTTGGCGGACCTGCTCCTCGGGGATCATCCGCACCGTCTGCACCGGCACCTGCTGCACGACCTGCTCGTCGACATATCGCACCGTCTGCACAGGCACCTTGCGGGTGACGACGCGGTTGACCATCGTCGTCTCCGGCACCTGCACCGGCGTGACGGTCGGCTGATACACACGGTTGACCTGATTCGTGACCATGCCGGGCGACTGCATCCAGGTGTAGCCGCCGCGCTGCCAGTACATCAAACCGTTGTAGGGGTTGACCGCGTAGCCGCCGGGCACGTAGCCCAGGGCCGTGGCGCCAGGGGTGACGACCGGGGTGACCGTGTCGATCGCCTGGCTGCCCACGGAATAGGTGGTGCGCATCTGGGTGACGGGCTCGGCCACGGTGTAGGCTTCCTCACGCTCGCTCGTCTCGTAGACGGGACGCTTCACGACACTCACCTGCTGCTGCATCGCGGTCTCGTAGACCGGCTTCATGACGGTGAACCGCTCCTCACGCGAGGCGGTCTCGACGATGTCGCGGGTGACGTCGTAGCTGCGGTCGACGATCTGCGTTTCATAGACCGGCTTCATGACGGTGAAACGCTCTTCGCGATTTTGTGTCTCCCACACGGGGCGTTGCACGGTGTAGCGACGCTCCTGCGTCTGGGTTTCCCAGACGGGCTTCTGCACCGTGTAGTTCTGCGTGTCGTAGACGGTCTCGTAGCTGACGCGATAGGCCGTCATCTGTTGTTCGTCGTAGACCGTCTGGAAGTCGAGGCGGTAGGTCTGCGTCGCGACGGGTGCGGGGGCTGCGGCCTCTCCGCAGCACTGGCCGCGGGCGGTGGGCATCGTGAACGACGTCTGAGGGGCGAGCACGAGCGCCGCACAGAGGACAGACTGGATCCGCCGGACAGACTGCATCCGCCGAGCGGGGGCATACCGGGACGAGCGAGCACGGAACAGGGACATGGGGGTTTCCTCTCCTCGAAAAAGATGCTTCGAGACTAATCCCTCGTACGCAGCCTTCAAGGAGTTTGTTGAGAAAAAATTCATGTTTTTGCCCGGATTTTTAAGGGTACAGTCGCTATGGACGCTGCAATCGGTCCATCTTACTGGGGTAGGGAAGGGGCGGGCCGTCCTTTCCCGTGGAGTGCGCAGAAGCGGGGGAGTGGGGGAAGGGAAGAACGGGCATGGGGTACGAACGCCCGGAGCGTCCGCGACGGTTCGGGGCTGCCCGTGCCCCGTCGCCGGAC
>JBIIOL010000170.1:0-6817 GCA_044336965.1 Pirellulales bacterium
CGTTCCGCATGAAACGGTCCTCGCCACGTCGCGCCACGCCCCCCGAGCGCACGGTCTCGCACCGCCCGGCTGCAACGGCCTCGCTGATCGGAATCGTCCTGACTGCGGCGGTGCTTGTGTGGGCGATCAGTTCCTTCGCCCTCGACCGGTCCGGCGCGAGGCCGCGGTCCACCATCGGTGGATTTCAGCCGACCGCACCGGAGGCGTTATCGGCGCCTCCAGAGTCGCCGGCAGGCATGGTCTGGATTCCCGGTGGAGAATTCTCCATGGGCTGTGCCGACCCCCGCGACCAACCTTTCGGCGGCCCCGATCCGATGCGCGACGCCCGTCCGATCCACCGCGTGCATGTCGATGGCTTTTGGATGGATCGCACCGAAGTCACGAATGACCGCTTCGCCGAATTCGTGGCTGCGACGGGCTACGTCACCGTGGCGGAGCGACCACCCAGGCCGGAGGATTTCCCTGATGCCCCCGCCGAAAACCTGGTGCCCGGCTCGCTCGTCTTCACGCCCCCTCCGGACCAAGTCCCTCTGACCAATCATTACGTCTGGTGGAACTACGTGGCGGGCGCCGACTGGCGGCACCCCACCGGTCCCGACAGTTCGATCGAGGGCCGTGGCGACGATCCCGTGGTGCAGATCGCCCACGAAGACGCAGCAGCTTTCGCAGCGTGGGCAGGGAAGCGACTCCCCACGGAAGCCGAGTGGGAATTCGCAGCCCGGGGGGGACTCACGGGCAACCTGTTTCCCTGGGGCAATGAATTCCGACCCGGCGGTCGATCCATGGCCAACACCTGGCAGGGCAGGTTTCCAGCGGAGAACACGGCTGCAGACGGCCACGCCGCCGCCGCGCCGGTCGGACGCTATCCGGCCAACGCCTACGGGCTCCACGACATGTCGGGGAACGTCTGGGAGTGGTGCTCAGACTGGTATCGCCACGACACGTATGCCACAGCAATCGCCGCGGGGAAGCCCCAGCGGAATCCGGCCGGCCCGGCAGACAGCTTCGACCCCCAGGAGCCGCACGAGAAGAAACGTGCCCTGCGCGGCGGCTCATTTCTCTGCTCCGACCAATACTGCGCCCGCTACATCGTAGGCACCCGCGGCAAGGGCGAGCCCTCCAGCGGCTGCAACCACATCGGCTTCCGCTGCGTGAAGCCGCGGTAGCTCGTTGGCGCTGCGCCGCCGGGGACAGTTCGGGGCTGACCATGCCCCGTCGCCGGACGTTCGCTATGGGCATCCTGCCCTTCGCTCTCTCGATGCTGACTGCGCTTCGCCATCCTGGCTGCGCTGGTCAGCAACGCCGGCTCTCAGGGCATGGTCAGCCCCTCACCGTTTCATCAGTTTCCGCAGGCCGGCGAGGGTTCGGGTGTTGGCGATGTCGCCGGCCTCGAGGCCGGCGCGGCGGGCCTGGAGCACGCCGCACCGCATCATGTCGAGGCCACGGGTCGAGTGGGCATCGGTGGAGATGACGATCTTCACGCCTGCCTTCTTCGCCGCGGCCGCGTGGTGTTCGTTGAGATCGAGCCGCCATGGATTGGCGTTGATCTCCAGGAACGTCCCCGTCCGCGCGGCGGCGGCGATCACCGCCTCGATGTCGACGTCAAAGGGCGGACGCTTGTTGAGCAGTCGTCCGGTGGGATGACCGATCACGCTGACATGCGGATTCTCGATCGCCTCGATGATCCGGGCCGTGATCCGCTCACGCGGCTGGTTCTGGCCATAATGCAGGCTGGCCACCACCCAGTCGGCCTTCGAAAGCACGTCGTCGGGCAGATCGAGTCCGCCCTTCTCCAGCATGTCGACCTCGATCCCCTTGAGCACCACGATGGGTGGCCGGCCATCCGCGGCCAGGGAATCGTTGAGCCGGTCTATCTCGTCCCACTGGTGCAGGAGCCGTCGCTTGTCGAGCCCCCTGGCCATGGTCACCCGCTGCCCATGGTCGGTGATCGCGATATACCCGAGCCCGAGGGCGATTGCCGCACGGACCATCTCCGCGAGCGTATCCTCGCCATCGGTGGCGGTGGTGTGCATATGGAGATCGCCGCAGATATCGGTCAGCTCCACCAACTCAGGAAGTTCACCCCGTTCGGCCTCGTCGATTTCCTCTCGGCCCTCGCGAAGCTCCGGTGGCACCCACGGCAACCCAACCGCTGCGTAGAGATCCTGCTCGGTCGCGCCGGCGACGAACGCGCCCTTGGCCGGTTTCGCGTCGCCCTTGCCTTCCAAGCCGATTTCATACACGCCGTATTCGTTGATCGTCAGCCCTCGCTCCCGGGCCCACGACCGCAGCCGCACGTTGTGCTCCTTCGATCCGGTGAAATACTGCAGCGCCGCCCCATACGAGCCGTGCTCCACGACACGCAGGTCGATCTGCACGCCCCGCGGCCCGCGCACGCTCGTTTTCGTGTCCCCACGCAGCAGCACCGACGACGTTTCTTTCCAGGCGTGCAGACGGTCCATGACGGTGGCAGAGTCGTCGCTGTCCACGACGAAATCGAGGTCGCCGACCGTCTCTCGTCCCCGTCGCCAACTGCCAGCCCCCTCGATCCTTCGCACCTGGGGACAACCACGCATCCAGGCGAGCACGTCCTGCACGATCGCATCGGCCTCCTGCCACAACAGCCTCGCATGATCCGGATCCTTGGCGAAGGCGATGTTTTCGAGTATCGATGCCTGCGTCTTCGGGCCAAACCCCTTCAGCTGTTCAACACGCCCTTCCCGACAGGCCTGCTCCAGCGCATCGAGTGAGTCGATGCGAAGCTGGTCGACGAGCACCTTCACCTTCTTGGGGCCGAGACCGGGCACCCTCATGAGTTCGAACACCACTGCCGGCACAGCCTTCCGCAGGTCGGCCAACAGCGGAAGTCCCCCCGTGTCGAGCAGCGTGCCAATCTTTTCCGCCAGATCCGCGCCGATTCCCTCGAGGTCGGTCAGCGAGCGGTCAGAATCAGACCGAACTGCGGCCAGTGCCTCGACCATGCCCTCGATCGTTCGGGCGGCATTGCGGTATGCCCGCACGCGGAAGACATTGCCGCCCTGATACTCGAGCAGGTCGGCGATGTGTTCGAAGGTGGCGGCGATATCGGCATTCGTCACGGCGTGCCTCGGAAGTCGCTCCCGGAACGGCCACCCCGGAGGGATGGACTGCGTCGCGGGCTGACCAATCTGCCGCTATCGTAGCACGCCAAACCCTACTGAACGCGACCCGGCAGAGCGGCCGTCGGATAGCCCGTGGGCCGCGCCACCTGGGACGGATTCCAGCCAGTGGCCGGATGCCACGAGGTCGTGTGTCCAGTTGGCTCGAGCAACTTCGGGAACGCGCCGGTCGTGGGGCTGGGACCTCCTCCCGGAAGGACAGGCATGCCATTGCTGCCACTGGTACTCGTACCGCCGCTCGTGCCACTGGTAACGCCGTTGCCATACCCGCCCGAGGGCGCCAGCGACGGTGCCGGCGTGCCGTTGGCCGGTGCCCGGTACGGCTGCATCATCGGCACAGCCACTCCTGGGATGGTTGGTGTCGTGGGGGCGGGCGTAGCGGCCGAGACGCCGCCATTCACAGCCGGCGTCCGCTGGAGTTCGGGAATCGGCCTCAGCGACGGCGTCGGCGACAGTGTCGGCGGCGCGGTGGGCTGAGGCTGCACCGCCGCAGGGGCGGGCGCCGCGTAGTTTCCGCTTTGCGGCACGATCGGTTGCTGGAACGTCGGCTGCTGGTACATCGGCTGCTGCATGCCCTGCTGCGGCACCATGGCTGGCGCCATCGCCGGGGCAGCGATGTTCTGCGGCTGACCTGGCTGAATCAACTGCTGGGGCACATCCGTTCCGGCAGAGCCCCAGGCCTGCGGTGTGGTCTGGACAGTCGAGGCGAACGGACTCGACACGGTGCCGGCGGTGGTGGCAGGCGCCATCATCGGTGCTGTCGCCGCGCCCGGCGCACCGTAGGCACCAGTCGCCGAGTATCCGGGCTGCATCTGCACGTACTTGGTCGAATAGACCGCACGGTACTGGGTCACCGGCACATTGACCGGCTGCTGCACGTATTGCGTCACCTGCTCCATGCATTCCCGAGGAAATCCGGTGCAGGGATCGATTTCGCTCGACGGCTTGTAGCTCGTCACTGGCACGCACTGGTACTGTGTTCGGTAGGTCGTCTCGGGAACGTAGCTCACCTGCTGCACCGGCACGACGACCGGGGGCGGCGGCGCCGGGATCGGTGCTGCAATGGGCGCCATGATCGGGGCAGGGACCGGAGCGACGGCGTAGGCTGCCGGGGCTTTGCGACAGCCAGAGAAGAGTTCGGACAGGCAGCACTGCGCCTCGCACGCAGTCGGCATCAGACCTGCCACACCGCCTGCCAACAGCACGACGAAAAGGGGACGCCGGATTCTCATCTCAAACTCCTGAAGCTCGGTGGGCCGACCAGCCGGTCTCGCCGGCTCGATCACCATCTTCCCTAGCCTAGGTTGCGCTCTGGTGCGCCTACGTAAGAAAATCCGTGTGCGGATTCATGAATTCCGTGACCGCCGACGGCACAACCGTCACCCTCGTCAGGACCGACACCCCGGGCCGCCCGACCACGTCTCACGCAGCCCTCGAACCGGTCATAGAGTTCGTACAGTGATTCGCGGAGATTGCCCCCATGGATGGCAAACGCGGCCTCGATGTCGGAGTCGCGAATCATCGTTCCGTGCCAGCACTCATGACCAGGCAGGCTGCGCACGATCGACCGCAGGAGGCTCGCGCTCGTGCCGCAGCGAATGAGTTCTGGCATGCCGGCCCGGCGGTGCGATGTCACCAGGAGTCCGCAGCCTGTCATCCGGGCAGCCCATCGCAGCACGCATCTGGCGGCGAAGCCGATGCACTCCCAGCTGTCGACGCAGACGGTGCCTCCGGAGCGGGAATCGCGGATCGCCGCCCACGCGGCCGACGCATCCCTCCACGATCGCAGCCGAACACGCTGCACTCGTTCACCACGGCCTTCGATGGCCTCGGCCAGATGAACCAACAGCGTCGACTTGCCGCTGCCATGCGGCCCGACGATTGCCGCCGTGCCGCCGAGACGGCGAAGCCGTTCGACCAGTTCGTTGGTATCGACACGTCTGCCCATATGATCGAGCGGCGTGATGCGGCCCGGCCGCGTGAACCGTGTCGCAAATGGATTCGACACCGGAGAAGCCATGGTCATTTTCTCGACGACGCGAGCTGGGCCGGCGGGATGTGGCCGATGGTGAACACGTGCTCCGACACGAAGTCACGGGTGCCCTCGAAAAAGAGCCGGACGCGGACGCACCAGCGGACCTTGACGATCACGCCCTCGTAGGAAAGCGGGCTCTGGGGCAAAGGCGTGGTGAATGCGCCGGTCATCGCGGCCGGTGGCATCAGGGCACGGTCGGTGATCCGCTGGAAGAAGTGCACTCCTATATCCTCCTCACCCTTGCCTTCCGTATACCAGAGGACGGAGTGTTCGATCGCGCAGATGCGTTCACCTTCGCAGCCCTCGATGCGATACCGGACAGCCAGATGATCGCAGGGTTCGTGCTGACGATGCGGTGTGTCGAACTGCATGTCGACCCTCGGCATGGCCGGGCCGCGGTCCAGTGTCCTGGTCATCGCGACACCTCCGTCGATCGCGACGCTTCCCCAGTCACTGCTGAGCGGCTCTGCTTATCTGGCAGCTCAGCGCCCGGCGGAAACACAACGACGGGAAAAATTCGGGAGAACGCAGGCCATCGCTCGGGAGTGCCACGCACGACCAACCGCCAGCGGACAGCGTTGTGGGCCGATGTGAACGAATGCATGGAACCAGCGGGGATCTCAACAACGGCCCGCGCCTCGAACCGGGAATCGGGTGCCGCGTTCACATCATGAAAGGCGGCCACCGGCTGCTTCCAAACGACCGTTTGCTCCGTGCGGGTGTCGGTGCCCTGCCGGAATGTCGCCTGTTCCTCCAACTCGAGCGACAACTCAAGCGATCGGATCGTTCCCGTGCCCCCCTGCGCGAGCAGAACGGCGTACTGCCTGCCTGGAAGCAGCGGATGATCCGCGATCTCGAGCTGTGTCGGCCCGACGGCCGTCGCGAACACGAGCCTGCGAATGAACATGATGACGCCGCCAATGCCGACGCCGAGAAAGGGCACCAGCAGGGCAAAAAGCCACCAGTCGATTCTGCCCCCCAGCAGGTCGAGACCGGCACCAACCGCCAGCACGACCAACACGGCGTTCCAAAGAAGGGCAAACAGCCCAAAGCCCACCAACGTCCAGTTCTCCGGGCTCTCGATCGGCAGCCGATACCGCAGAATGGTGCCTGGCGAATTGACCAGATCGTCCCATACGGGCACCGCCGGATACCCGGGTGCCGCCAGCGCCGGCTGCGCCAGCGGGTCGAGCAGTTCGGAGAGCCCGGCGGACGCCGCCCGATGCTCCTCCGATTTCCCCCACGAACGGAGCCCGCGCACCAGGCCCGAGCCGCCGATCAGCACGAGTGCACCCGGCAGCAGGAGCGACAACAGCCAAAGCCACCAGTTGTAGCCGCGTTGCAGCACCACGGTCTGGGGAGATGCGGGGTCGTACCAACAGACGGCCTCGGCCCCGAGTTTCCACGACGCCAAGCGACGCACCGCGGCCTCACGATCGGGCGTGTTTTCGGTGGATGGCCCGTCGCTCCATGACTCTCGCATGCTGCCATCGGCCATGTAACGCACCCGAAGGCATGGACGCCACGTCGTGATTACAGCCGTCGGCGGATCCGCAATGGTCGTCCTCGCCAGCCCTTTGGCCAGGATGGTGCACCGGCTTTCAACGAATTCGTGGTTGATCCG
>JBIIOL010000171.1:0-6754 GCA_044336965.1 Pirellulales bacterium
CAGCACCGCGAAGCAGGTTTCGAACATCTCGGGACGGGGGGTCGGCATGGACATCGTCCGCACCCGGATCGAGGCCTTGAGCGGCTCGATCGACGTCGAGACGAATCTCGGCGAGGGGACGACGTTCATCATCCGCCTGCCGCTGACGCTCGCCATCGCCCGATGCATGCTCTTCCGGATGGCACAGGCTCCGTTCGCCGTGCCGGTGGAGAATGTCCGGGAGATCATCACCGTCACCGACGACTGCATCCTCTCCGTCGGGGGCCGGCGGGTGTGCGACATCCGGGGCGAGTTCCTCCCCTTGGTGGACATGGACGAGATCTTTTCCTGGCCGTCCGCGGCTGCCGACGCAGCGCCACGGGGGGCCGTGCTGGTCATGCATGCCGGGTCACGGGCCGTCGCCGTCTGCGTGTCGAGCCTGCTCGGCACCCAGGATCTCGTCGTCAAGTCGCTCGACGACAACTTCATGCGGATTCGCGGCCTCGGCGGAGCGAGCATCCTGGGCGACGGCGAGGTCTGCCTGCTGCTCGATGCTTCGGCGGTCGTCGACATCGTCATGCGGTCGCGCAGCCTGGTGGAGGTGCACGCATGACGCCTGACAACGACCGTTTGGCGGTGATGTTCCGACGCGGCGCGGATGACGCCTCCCACGCGCTGTCCAAGTGGCTTGGCCGGCCCGCAGCCCTCTCGGTGGAACGACTGGACGCGCTCCCGATCGCGGATGCCGCGGTGGTCATGGGCTCCAGCGACACGTTGATCTGCGGCTGCGCCATGCGCATCGACGGGGCGATCGGCGGCCTGCTCCTGCTTACGGCCGACGATGACGCGGGCCTGTCGCTTGCCGACACGCTGCTCGAGCGGCCTGCGGGCACCTCGACGGAGTGGGGCGATCTCGAACGGTCGGCGGTCATCGAGACGGCCAACATCGTCGGCTGTGCCTACCTCAATGCCATCTGCGCGGCCCTGGGCCCGGCCGGAGCCGCCGGCATCCTCCCCTCTCCACCGGTGTTTCTCCGCGACTTCCCCGAGGCTGTCATGGGAGCAGTGCTCATGGAGCAGCCGGTCCTGTCCGACATCGTGCTGCTCGCGCGGACCGAGTTCCGCATCGACGGCACGCCGATCAACTGCGGTCTCGTCTTTCTGCCCGACGCCGCCGGTGTCGCGGCTCTCGTGCCATCTGCAGTCGGTCCGGGAGCCGGCACGTGACTCCGGCTGACCTTCCAACACCGCCGAGCCGCCCTGGCGATTCCGTCGCCATCGGCCAGATTGGCGTCGCCATGGGCAGCGGCGTGCTCAGGACGTTCGTTGGATCCTGCGTGGGCCTCGTGCTCCATGCCCGCAACCACCGCGCGGCCGGCCTTGCCCACGTGATGCTGCCGTCATCGAACGGTCGCGGTTCACCGCCGGGCAAATACGCCGATACGGCAGTGGTCGAGACGCTCCGAATGCTTCAGGAAAAGACAGGCGTGCCGACGCTCTCGTGCACCGCGAAACTCGTGGGCGGGGCGGCGATGTTCGCCTTCCAGTCGGGCATGCCCATCGGCGAACAGAACGTCCTGGCACTCGAGAAAATTCTTGTTGAGCTCGGCATACCGATCACAGCCCGCCTCTGCGGTGGGCAGCATGGCCGGCGGTTGGCCGTCGATGTCGTCACCGGCGTGGTGACGGTCGAGACCGCCGGGCACGGCACGGAGACCTTGGCATGAGGGAGACTGCGATGGCAACGAACGTGGAGGGGACTCGCGCCCCCAGACTGCTGGTCGTCGACGACGCGACCATCATGCGCATGCGGATTGCCGGGATCGCCCGGGAGGCCGGGTGGAACGTCGTGGCCGAGGCCACCAATGGCCGCGAGGGTTTGGCTCGATATGCCGAACACCGGCCCGATCTCGTCACGCTCGACATCGTGATGCCGGAACTCGACGGCGTGGAGACACTGCGCGAACTGCGGGTGACGGACCCGAACGCACGCGTGGTGATGGTCAGCGCCGTGGACCAGCGGGCAAAGCTCCGGGAGTGCTTCGCCCTGGGGGCCCTCGACTTCGTGGTCAAGCCGTTCGACAAAGAGCGGCTGCTGTCGCTGTTTGGAAAGTATGCCGCGGCGGTGCGTGACACACCCGCCGCTGGCCCAGCCTGCGAGCCTCACCAGCCCGGGAGCGGCTGACGGCTGCTATCCATGACTTCCATGACTTCCAGGAAATCCGATCGTCAGTATCCAGCGTTACGGATATCCTCTAGGCCATGGATGGACCGCCAACGCTCGTGATCGCCGAGGACAGCCGCCTGCAGGGGCGGATCCTGAAGAGCGCGTTGGAATCCGCCGGCTATGTGGTGCACTGGGGGGCCAACGGCAGCGAAGCACTGGCTCTGACTCGCCAACATCGGCCCTTGCTGGTTATTTCCGACGTCGAGATGCCCGAGATGGATGGGCACGAACTCTGTCGGATTCTCAAGGCCGATGCAGGGCTGCGGCACATACCGGTTCTCATGCTGACGTCGCTCGCCGCCACGTCCGACATTCTCAAGGGGCTGCGCGAAGGGGCTGCCGCCTACGTCACCAAGCCCTACGATCCGCCACATGTGGTTGAGCGGATCGACCACCTGCTCCGCCACCTCTCCGCTCCGGACACACCCGGTGAACCGCTGCCGCTGGAATACGGCGGCGAGACGATGCACCTCGACGTCAGTCGGCGGCAGCTCGTGAACCTGCTCCTCTCAACCTACGAGAACATCCTTCGGCAAAATACCAAACTCGAGGAGATGCACTCCCAACTCACCACCGCCAGCCGGCAGCTCGAGGCGAGTCTGGGGAAGACCCAGGAGCTGCTCTATCGGGTGTTTCCCAGGGAGATCGCCGACGAACTCGCCAACGCGGGCCAAAGCCAGCCGCGGCACTTCGACGCGGTGACGGTCCTGTTCACCGATTTCGTCGGCTTCACGCGGGTGGCCGAGACGATGGCACCCCAGCAACTCATCAACGGCCTGGAGGAATACTTCCGGCGGTTCGACGCGCTGACGGCCCGCTGCCACATGGAGAAGCTCAAGACGATCGGTGACGCCTATGTGGCGGCCGGAGGCGTTCCCACCCCGAACACCACCCATGCCCTCGATGCCGCCCTGCTCGCGGTGGCGGTCCGACAATGTGTGGCGGATGTGGGCCGCGAGTGGGAGGGAACCGGCATGCCGTCCTTTGCGATCAGGATCGGCCTGCACACGGGCCCGCTCGTCGCTGGCGTCATCGGCGAACAGCGGTTCACCTACGATCTCTGGGGCGACACCGTGAACACGGCCAGCCGTATGGAGAGCGGCGGCGAGCCCGGACGAATCAACATCTCCGCCGCCACCTACCAGATGGTGGAGCCGTTCTTCGAGTGCACGCCGCGGGGCTCGATCGCCGTCAAGAACCGCACCGCGGTCGATATGTATTTCCTGGAACGACTGCGGCCGGAATTCAGCGCCGACCCGGCCGGCGTGACGCCCAACGAGCGGTTTCACGAAGCCCGTGAACGGCTTCGGCAAGGGCAGTGATAGGCCGCGGCAGGCGTTCCATACGGCTGCGACTCACAGATCGCGGGACACCATCACCAGCGACGACCAGCCCGTGGCGTAGGTTTCAAAACCGGGCGACATGGCGAACCCGGCACAATACTCACGGCCACAAAAGTGATGGATGCCGTATCCCTTCTGCCCCTGTCGGAGGCCTTCAAAGAGGGAGTTGTCGAACGTGTCGCGCAACGAGCCAGCGGGAAAGTCGGCCAGGATTTTTCCTTCGGTGTCGACAAAGCAGGCGATGGCCCGCTGCTTCTCGTGGGGCGACAGCGGCATGCGGTCGAGGATGGTCTGGCCGAGGGCGTCCCAGTTGAACACGATGCCAAGAACACCGAGCAACTCGCCGTGCGATTCACCACCGGCCCGCACCCCACAGGAATAGACGAGCGATCGCTGGTGATTGACCAGCGGCGAATGATGCACCGACTGGAAGCCGAATTCGTCGCCGCTTCGCGTTTTCATGGCGGCCTGAAACCAGGGTGCCTGATCCTGCATCATGCCGGTGACGGCATGCTGTGCGGGCCGACCGTTGGCCACGACTTTGCCCGTGAGATCGCAGAGCACCAGGTCGAAGTAGACGGTGTAGGCGTTGAGGATCACCCCCAGTCGCTGGCTGGCGAAGCGGCAATTCTCCCCGGTCGGCGACGCCAGTGCGGCGACGACGCTGCCATCGGTGGCCCACCAGCGGACGTCGCAGGAACGCTCGTAGAGATTGCGGTCGACGAGATCGATGTTCGTCAGCGCCAGGTCGGAGAGCCGTTCGCCCCGCATCTTCGTCTGCAGCACGTCGGTCACCTGCTGCATTTCGCGGATCAAACCCCGCGACCCGCGGGCGAGTTCCTTGGCGGAGTCTCCGGTTTTTTCCGAGAGTTGCGACATCGCCTTGGCGACCACGCCAAACGCCACGCCCGCGTCTCCCGCCCGCGCCGACTCAATTTCGGCGTTGAGCGCGAGAATGCGGGCCTCGCGATTGAGGCCGCCGATGTGCTCGACGGTGTCGGTGAGCAGGGTCGAGAGTTGCTGCGTGAGTTGCGCGATGTGCTCGGGCGTGGCCATGTCGCTGGCACGACTGCTTCCGCCCGCACCGGAGAAAGCCTTCGACGGGGTGTCCTGCAGGGGAGTCTCGGAAGCAAGGGTATTCATCAGACGCTGTTTCCTGGTCAACGATGTCCGCGGGAACGTCGGCCGTGCGGCGGTCGCAGAAGGGGTGATTGCTGGGTGATTTCCGGGCCGCAATCCGCCTTGCCTTCCGGTGGAGAACGAGGATAGTTGCCCGCCTCCACGATTGCAAAATACGGTCGCTGGCGGGGAACGAACTCCCTACTCCAGCAGTTCCAACCAGGCGCGGATCTCGTTGTCGTATTCGCTCGCCAGGCCCCCCACGATCAGCTGGCGGTGAAAGCTGGCGGCGCCCTCCTTGACCAGATCGGCGTCCTCGGCGCTCGGAAACCGCCTGGCCGGGTCGGAAGCGACCATGCCCCGGATGAAGTTCATCAACAGTTCGTTGCAGGTGACGTCGGCGGGCAGGATCTGCGGGAGCCTGTGGGCGAGCGACCGCTTGGCCTCCAGCAGGTCGCGGTAAGACTGCAGCCCCTTGAACGGCGGCTGGCCCGAGAGCATCTCGATGAGCACGTAGCCGAGGCTGGCCAGGTCGGAGCGGGGCGTGTTCTCGCGACCCTCCAGCACCTCGGGGGCCGCGTACGACGGCGTGCAGGTGCGGTTGGGGGGCATGTCGTCGAGCGCGAGTGCCGAGCCGATGTCGATGATCTTCGCGTTGCCCGTCCGCTTCACCATGATGTTGGAACTCTTGATGTCGCCATGCACGATCTCCTCACGGTGCAGGGCGGCGAGCGCCGCCAGGCATTCGCGAACGATCGCGATCGCCACGCCAGGCTTGAGCCGCGATTGCTGGGGACCGGCCGTCACGATCACGTTGTTCAGGTGCCGCCAGCGGTCGTCGCCGACGCTCGCCCGTGTCTGGGCGAGCAGTTCGGGGGCCAGCAGTCGCGAGAGGTCGTAGCCGTCGATCCACTCCATCTCCATGATCCGGATTCGCCGCTGTTCGACGAAGTTGTGCACGTCGAGCAGGTTGTCCTGCTGGATCTGTGCCACCCGGGCGGCCACCTTGGCGATGCGGTTCATCCCCTCGTCGTAGAGCGACTGCGACTCATACCGCTCCGGCGAGAAGATCTTGAGGGCCACCGGCAGGCTGAAGTTGTCGGTGCCACGCCGCTCCGTGAGGAACACCACGCCCTGCCCTCCCGATCCGAGGCGGCGGGTGAGCGCGTGGTACTCGGTCCAGGTGAGCCGGCCCGCCTCGAGGATCTCGCCGTAGCGGGAGAGCAGTTCCTCCGGGCAGCGGCTCCCCACGTCGCCGCCGACGGAAATCGTCGGACGTTCTTCCTGGTAGATCGTGGTGTTCATGGTGTCGGGACGGCTGCTCATGGTGCTCGGCTCACGGGTGCATCGGCAGGCGACCCTGGAAGATCGGGGGGTTCGGGGAAACCGAGCCGCTTGTCGACCAGATTCCTGAGCGGTTGTGCCGTCAGATACCTCCGGAGATTGTCGCAGAAAAAGTCGGTCATCGCATCAATTCGGCGGGCCGATTGTCCGGCAACGTGGGGCGTGATCAAAAGCCTCGGGGCGCGCCAGAGGCGGCTTTCCGGCGGCGGTGGCTCGACGGGCGTGACGTCGACCGCGGCGGAATCGAGGTGCCCGCTCTCCAGGGCGTCGACCAGGGCGTTTTCGTCGACCAGCCGACCCCGTGCCATGTTGACGAGGATCGCACCGCGTTTCATTCGGGCGATCGCGGCAGCGTCGATGATGCCGCGTGTCTGCGGTGTAAGCGGCGCGCAGAGAAAGAGGATGTCGGCCTCCTCCAGCACGGAGGGCAGCGTTTCGGGGCCACCGAGCCGTTCGACCGCGGCCGGCTTGCGGACGGGAAAGTAGTCGGTGGCGACGATCCTGACGCGGAACGGCGCGAGCACCTCCACCAGCCGACGGCCCACGCCTCCCAGGCCCACGATGCCGACGGTGGCGTCGGTCAGGTCGCGGGTGGGACGACGGACGAACTCCTGCCGGTGTTGCTGTTCCAGGAACAGGGGAATCCGTCGTGTGCAGGCGATGGCCAGCCCGAGGCCGTGCTCGGCGACCTGGTCGGCGAGCACTCCGGAGGCGCTCGTGACGATGATGTCCGATCCAATCA
>JBIIOL010000172.1:0-6745 GCA_044336965.1 Pirellulales bacterium
CCCGGCAGCAGTTGGTAGTTGGTGGCCGTGGAGCCCCCCTTCATGATCGCCTCGATGTCGACGGGCAGCACCTGATCGCAGCCCACGCCGGACGGGGCCGGGCGGGCGATCCAGATTTCCTTGCTCGACAGCCGTGAGAGCCCGTTAATGCCCGCGATCGCGTCGAGCACGGTTTCGTTGCCCGTCACCGGGAACCGCGCCACGTTGTCACCGAAGCCTGCGCCTTCCGTGATGACGTAGTAGACCTTGGAGTTGTAGCTGAACACGTCGACGCTCACGAGCGGCGCATCGAGGTACTTCGAGAGCTGTCCCTCGATGGCTTCCTTCGCCTCGGCGAGGGTCATCCCGGTGACGTAGACGGTCCCATAGGTACCCAGATTGATCGTGCCGTCAGGGCCCACGAGGTGCTCCCCGGCGATCTGCTGCTGGCCTGCGGCTTGCGCCAGCGTGAGCGACACCTGGGGCTCTCGCAGGATTCGCTTCAGGTGACGGAACACAGCGTCCTGTGCCTCCTCCAGTGACTGTCCGCCTACCATCACCTTGCCGTAGGAGGGGCCCAGATCGAGCATGCCGCCAGGCTCCACCACGTAGAGCCCGTTGATCGGCTGTTCGAGGAGCGTGCCCTCCACGATGACCTGGAGCGCGTCGAAAGACTGGATGCGGAACGGAGGTTTCGGCACCACGCGGAGCGCGTCGATGAGCAGGATGTCAGGCGGCTCGATCACATAGGGAGGGAGCGTGACCTTCGCCAATTCCTTGGCAGGCATACGGCCTGATTCGGGGGGGCAGTTGGCGTCGAGGGTCGCCTGGCGGGCGGCGGTTCGTTGGGGGCGTCCGTAGATGCTGCAGCCGCTCGACAGGATCGTCGACGCGATCAGAAGGGCCACGCAGGTCGTGTGCAGCCGCCGGCCAAAACGCGAGCTGACCGCTCGGTGATGATGTCTCGGCGTGGTATTCGCGGCGCACATGAAAAGTCCCTGCGATCGGCACAATCGCTCCAGTCGCTGTCATCGACACAGTCGCCCCGAAAACTTTGCCCCGTTTGTCAGGGCGGTTGGCAAAAAGGAGACAGCCATCAACCTGGGGCGTAAGATGTCAGAGATGTTGAGTTCTGCTGACTTTTCCTTTCCGGGGCGTGTCGACGACCACCCACGAGAACGGAGTGCGCCGTCGCCTCGGTCCCCAGGTGGCCTCGCTTTCCCAAGCTTTCAGCCATGCCAATCCTCCCCAGACAGCGAGACATCTTTCCCGAATCGCTGCTCGATGAGCCGGGAGTTGCCGACGGCCGTGGGTGGATCGCCTTTTACACGCTCTCGCGCCGCGAAAAGGATCTCATGCGGAAGCTCGAGTCTGCGACCATTCCGTTCTACTCGCCGCTCGTCCAGCGACGGCTGCGATCGCCGGGGGGGAGGACGCGGCTTTCCCACGTTCCCCTCTTCCCCGGCTACGTATTCTCCCTCGTCGATGACGATCAACGGCGGGCCGCACTGGCGACCAACACGGTCGCCCGCTGGCTGCCGATCGGCGATGCCACCATGTTCGTGGCCGATCTGCGGAACATCAGGCGACTCATCGATACCGATCAGCCTCTCACTCCCGAAGCCCGGCTCGAACCGGGCCAGCCCGTCCGCGTGCGAAGCGGGCCACTGCGGGGCATCGAGGGAATGGTCGTCAAGCGGCGGAGCGGACAGCGGCTCGTCGTCGCCGTCCGCTTCCTCAATCAGGGCGCGTCGATCGAGTTGGAGGACATTGACCTCGAACGGCTGTAGGCGGCCGTGGCGTTCCGCCGGCATGAGCTGGCTGGTCTGGTCGGAATGATTGCACGATGAACCCACTTTCATACCAAAACGTCATGCTGCGGCGGATCAACAAGAAGGCTTTGGCGCTGCTGTGCCTGCACGCCTTCCTGTTCGCCGTGATTTTCTGTTTTTCATTTTTCATTCGTAATGACTTCAGCGTCACCTCCGCCCGGCCGTGGTTGTCCCTGCGCACGATCCTCGGCGTCGTGGCGATCAAGACGTGCATCTTCTACTCGCTCGGGCACTGCCATGTATCGTGGCGACGGGTCTCGTTCAACGACCTCACCAGCCTTGTCTGGGCAGCGACGCTCTCGATGCTCGTGCTCACGACCGTGGAATCGCTGCTGCTCACCTCGGGGCGTTTCGGCGAGTTTCAGAAGGTGCCGCGGGCAGTCTTCGTGTTCGACTGGGCCGGCACGGTGCTGGCGATCGGTGGCATCCGCGCACTGTGGCGGAGCGTACGCGAGGAGCTACGACCGATTTTCACCAGCAAGCCGATCCGTACCGCATTGATTGTCGGCGCCGACGAAGCCGGTGAACTGCTCGCCCGCACCCTCATGTCGGCGAAGAACATGCAGTATTTCGTGGTGGGCTTCCTCGACGACGATCCGAGCCTGCTGCACAACCGCGTGGCGGGCCTGGAGGTGCTCGGCACCATCGACAGCGTCGGCAGGGAAGTGGAGCGGCGGCGGATTGACGAGGTGATGGTGCGATCGGGCAGCCTCACCGGCAAGCGGTTTCGGCAACTCATGGAAACCTGCACGGCCGCCGGATCACAGGTCAAGGTGCTGCCCGCCATCGATGAGATGCTCGAGGATCACGACAATTCGCTGCACGTCAAGGCCCGGCCCGTGGAGATCAAGGACCTGCTGCGCCGCGAACCTGTCAAGCTCGACAACACCGCGGTGAGGCAACTCGTCGCGGGCAACACGGTGATGGTCACCGGGGCCGGCGGTTCGATTGGTTCGGAAATCTGCCGTCAGGTTCTGCGGTTTCACCCCCGCAAGCTGCTGCTGGTCGAGCGAGGTGAGAATTCCCTGTTTCTCCTGGAGCAGGAGTTGTGCCGGCATGAGCCAAGACCTCCGTTCGAGCCGCTCCTCGCCGATATCACCGACATGGCACGGATGGATCAGATCATGGCCACCCATCGGCCGGAGGTGGTCTTCCACGCGGCGGCCCACAAGCACGTGCCGATGATGGAGTGGAATCCTGCCGAGGCGATCAAGAACAACTGCGTAGGCACTCAGATCCTGGCCCGGCTGGCCGACAGGCACGGCGTCCGCGAGTTTGTCATGATCTCGACCGACAAGGCGGTCAATCCGACGAGTGTGATGGGATGCTCGAAGCTGGTCGCGGAGCGGTTCGTGCAGGCCGTGTCGGCCGAGTCGAAGACGAAATTCCTCGTCGTCCGTTTCGGCAACGTGCTTGCCAGCAACGGCAGCGTGGTGCCAATCTTCCAGGAACAGATACGCCTCGGTGGCCCGCTCACGATCACGCATCCCGATATCTCCCGCTACTTCATGATGATCCCGGAGGCGTCGCAGCTCGTGCTGCAGGCGGCCGCCATGGGCAAGGGGGGCGAGATCTTCGTGCTCGACATGGGCGAGAGCGTGAGGATCGTCGATCTGGCCCGTGATCTGATCAGCCTGTCGGGGCTCCAGGAAGACGACATCGAGATCGTGTTCACAGGGCTGCGGCCAGGTGAAAAACTCTACGAAGAACTCTATTTCGATGATGAGCAGCGGGTACCCACGGGCCACCCCAAGGTATTCTGCGCACAGCATCGCCCCACCTCCCTGGCGGTGGCCGAGAGTGTGATCGATGCGCTCGCCGACGTGACAGACGAGCCGCCCGAAGTGGTCAAGTCGAGGCTCCGCGAACTGGTCGTCGAGTACGGTGCCCACGCCGGCGATGCCCCCGATCCGGCTCCGCCCCGAAAAGCCCATGCAAAGTAGCCGGTTTCCCGTCATCCCCGAGGTGCATTCGGCCGGCGATCCGTCGGCCGTCGGCATTCGCGTGCCGTTCGTGCGGCCGGCCCTGCCGTCGTGGGAGATGCTCGGGCCCGCGGCGGCCGAGATCCTCGCGAGTGGCAGGCTCACAAAAGGACCGTTCGTGGATCGTTTGGAGCAGGCGATCGCCGCACGGCTGGGCGTTCGCCATGCTGTGGCGGTGAGCAGCTGCACGATCGGGCTGATGCTCGTCTACAAGGGGCTCGATCTCTCGGCCGGCAGTTGTCGCAACCGGCGGGGGGCTGTGAGCCCTTGTGCCGTCGGTTCGTTGGAGCCCCTCTCGCGGTTTGGGACGGTGCGCAGCGGCGCCCGCAACGAGCCGCTCGGCGAAGTCATCATTCCCAGCTTCACGTTCCTCGCCGGGCCCGCCGCGATCGTCTGGAACAACCTGCGGCCGGTGTTCATCGACGTCGATCCCCGCACGACGAACGTCTCTCCTCAGGCCGTGGCGGCGGCGATCACGCCACGCACGGTGGCCATCTCGGCCTGCCACAACTTCGGTAATCCGTGCGACATTGCGGCGCTGTCGGTGGTGGCCGCCGAGCACGGTCTGCCGCTGATCATCGACGCAGCGCACGGTTTCGGTGCAAGCACGCATGGCCGGCCTGTGGGGGCAGGTGCGACGGTGCAGGTGTTCAGCCTGTCGCCGACGAAGCTGCTCGTCGCCGGCGAGGGCGGGATCGTCGCCACCGACTGTGACTGCCTCGCCCATTTCGTGCGACTTGGCCGCGAGTATGGCAACGACGGCTCGTATGATGCGCTGTTCGCCGGCGTCAACGGCCGGATGCCCGAACTGAGCGCCGCCGTGGCGTTGGGTTCGCTGGCAATGCTCGATGACGTCGCCGATCGACGGCGGCGGATCGCGGCCCGCTATCGGCACGAACTCGAGCAACTACCGGGGATCGGGTTCGTGGAAACGGCGGCCGGCAGCCAGTCGAGCCACAAGGACTTCTCCATCACGATCGATCCGGCGCGGTTCGGGATGACCCGCGACTCCGTGCGGCGGGCACTCGCTGCCCGGGGCATCGAGACACGCGCCTACTACGATCCGCCGTGCCACCTGCAGACGGCGTTCGAATATTTTCACGACCGCATGCGGTCGCTGCCCGGAACCGAAATGCTGTCGGCCCGCAGCCTCTCCCTGCCCATCGGGGCCCATGTCGACGAGGCCGTGGTGCAGGAGGTCTGCGAGGCGGTGGCCACCGCGAAGAATACATGATGGCGGACGGACCCCTGTGGATGACGGGCAAACGATGACGACGATCGGCCTGTGGTGTGCATGGTGCCTCGCCGCGCTCGTGGCTGCGGCGTTGCTGACCCGCGGGCTCATCACGTGGACGGTCGCGCGTGGCATCATCGACGCCCCCAACGCCCGCAGCAGCCATACGAGGAGCACACCCCGGGGCGGCGGGCTGTCGATCGTCATCGTCGTCGCCGTGGTGGCCGGCGTGGTCGGCGTCTTCCGACCGGAGGAATGGCTTCGCATCGGCGGCGCCATCGTGCCGGCCCTGGCGATCGCCGCCGTGAGTTGGCTCGACGACGTGCAATCGCTGCGAAACCGCACGCGATTCGCCGTGCATCTGGCGGCTGCCATTGCCGCCACGGCCGCCCTCGGCGCGGTGACGCGGGTCGACCTCGGTTCATTGGGGATGCTTCGCTTCGGGCCGCTTGCCTGGCCGTTGACGGTGCTCTGGATCGTCGGCTTGGCGAACGCCTTCAACTTCATGGACGGCAGCGACGGCATCGCTGGAATCACGGCCGCGGCGGTTGCGGCAGGTATCGCGGTCGCCGCGGCGTCCTGCGGCGCGGGAGCGGTGGCGGTGATCGCGGCGGCATTCGCGGGGGCCTCCCTTGGATTCCTCACGAGCAACTGGCAGCCGGCCCGAATCTTCATGGGAGATGTGGGGAGCGCCTTTTGCGGGTTTCTGCTGGCCGTATTGCCGTTGGCAGTGCGGGCGGACGCCGTGCCCGAGGTCCTGCCCGTGGCAGCGCTGGCTCTCTGGCCCTTCATCTTCGACACCTCGCTGACGTTGCTGCGCCGGCTGCGGGCCGGCGAGAACATCTTCGAGGCCCATCGTAGCCATCTCTACCAGCGTCTCCTGATCGCCGGCTGGTCGCACCGAGCCGTGGCCAGCCTCTATGGCGGGTTGGCTGCGTTCGGTGCGACGATCGCGGCCACGCCTCTGCTCGACCCGATGGTGCGGAGGGCGGCGGATCGGGTCGCTGCGGTCACGCCGCTGGTGGTGGCGATCCTGTTGGTCGCACTCGTGATGGTCGCGGAGCGACGGGTCTCCCGGGTTGCGGCATGATCCGTTTTCCATTTCTCAAACGGCTGGGGGACGTCGTGCTGTCAGCCACAGCACTGGTCCTGCTCGTGCCGGTGCTGGCGGCGGTGTGGATCGCCGTGAGGGTCGTGATGGGGCGGCCGGTGTTCTTCGTCGACACGCGGGCCGGCAAGAACGGGCGGGCAATCAGGATCCGCAAGTTCCGGTCGATGAGGCAGGC
Source organism: Pirellulales bacterium (assembly GCA_044336965.1). Classification (GTDB taxonomy): domain Bacteria; phylum Planctomycetota; class Planctomycetia; order Pirellulales; family UBA1268; genus CAMCQY01. The sequence goes on from JBIIOL010000172.1 coordinate 6,314, forward strand.
GGTCGACGCCAACGGCCGACCACTGCCCGATGCCGAGCGGCTCGGGGGCTTCGGAAAGTTTCTGCGGCGATCGAGCCTCGACGAATTGCCGCAACTGGTCAGCGTGCTCGTGGGTGACATGAGCGTGGTGGGGCCCAGGCCGCTGCCGCTGGCCTACGTGTCGCGGTACTCGCCGCGGCAGGGCATGCGACTGCGGGTACGCCCGGGCCTGACCGGGTGGGCGCAGATCCATGGTCGAAATGGGGTGGACTGGCCCGAGCGGCTGGAGTACGACGCGCACTACGTCGATATGCTGGGCCATTGGTATTGGCCCTTGGTGGATCTCTGGATCATCGGATCCACGGCCGTTCAAGTCATCTGGCAGGCGGTCACCGGACGAGGCGTGTCCGCCCCGGGATCGGCCACAATGCAGGAGTTTCGCCCATGAGCGAG
>JBIIOL010000173.1:0-6717 GCA_044336965.1 Pirellulales bacterium
TTCAGCCGGTCAGGCTCGAACAGAAGGTTTTCGCGAGGCGTGCTGCCGTTCTCGAACGCGATCACGAGCAGGTGCCGGTCGAGGGGGAAGTGGTGGATGTGGAACGTCTTCGCGATTTCGACCTCGAGCGTGTAACGGCGATAGTGTTGATCGCCTTCGTCGGTTTCCTCCTGCATGGTGCACGATTCGATGATGCCATCGACGAGGACGAGGTGAGCAGCCGGATCGAACGCCTCGCCCTGCCAGTTGAACCACACGTCGAGCCGGGCACGAAAGCGGCTGTCCCGGATCGAGACCTCGGTGATCCGCTCGACGTAAAGCCCAACGGTGAGGCGGCGGGCGTGATCGCTTGCGACGCGATCGGCCGGCGTCAGCCCGGGATCGGGCAGGTCGGGGTTCATCACCTGCCGCCAATCACGGTCCAAGCCAGCCCGCTCGGCGGCCTGCTTCCAGCCGAGCAGCAAGCCCGTGCTTCCGAAAAAAGCCAAGAGGAACGCGACCCAGACACGGAACCTTCGCAGGCCCGACAGAGAGAACACCGGAGGGGGATGGGACGCCGCGTCGTTCATGACCTTGGGTCGAAGGATACTTCGGTTGGCGGCCGCCTCACAAGCGGTACGAGGCTTGTGAGCGGACGATCGTCGACCGCTCCGAAGAGGGCAAAAGACTTTTTCCCGAAGTTATGGAGAAGTGAAAGCGAAGGGGGATCTGCTGAAAATCAGAGCGATTGAAGGCGGTGGACAACCCGCGGCACCTCCACGACCTGCCTCCCGAGCGCTGCCAGGGCCGCATGGTCGGCAGCGGTGAGCCGCGTGCCGCGGCCGCGCGCGAGCGCCAGCCGGCACCAGCAGTCGGCCGCCAGCAGGTCGCTGTCGTCGCCGGTCGCGTCGGCATGGTGGGCCACCGCCAGCACGCTCACCAGATCGCGGACTTCGGCCGACCAGCCGCCGACGAGCAACTGCCGATCCGCGAGAGCCCTGCCCTGCCGGCGGATGCCCCGGTCGATCCGGACCGCCGCCGCGTCGAGCAGCCGCCGCGCGGCCGCAGCGTGATCCCGCAGGGGGCGGTCAAGGATGCGGGAGTCGTCACGGTGCGGCCGCCGCGCGAGGAGCCCGATCCTCCATGCGAGCCACGCTGCCGCCCGCCTGCCGCCGGACGTCTCGCGGGTGAGGCTGGCGAGCGGATGGTGTTTGGCGAGTCCCTTGAAGAGGGCGAGCCCGAGCAGTTCGCTCTCTCCCTCGTAGACGGTCACGGCAAAGTGGTCGTGGAAGGAGTCGCCGAGCGGATGGCCCACGAGAAACGCGCGGCCGCCGTGCACGCCGAGGCTGTTGATCGCGCCATCGCGCACGCACTCACCCGCCACGACCTTCGCCGTGATCGCCTCGAGCTCCCCCGACTGCCCAGCGTCGATCGCCGCCGCGGCCCACGCGGCGAGGCTGTCGCAGGCGACGATGCCGGCGGCGATCCGTGCCAGTCGCCCCTGCACGAGTTCACGCGAGGCGATCGGCTCGCCCCAGGTGCGGCGGCGCAAGGCATGGTCGCGTGCCTGCCGCTCCAGCAGCCGCAGCGTGCCTGCCGCCTGCGCGGCGAGCGTAATCCGGCCGCGATTGAGTCCGTGCCAGACGATCCGCATGGCGTCGGACGAGCCCTGCGGCGGCTGCAGGATGTCCGATGCGTGCACTTCGTGCCGCGTGAATTCGATCGCCGCGTTGTGGGCATGCTTGAGCGGATGGAGACGATAGTGCCGCAGTCGAAACGTCGGCGTGTCGGAATCGGGCAGCCGCACGAGCAGCACCGCCGGCCGCCCATCAAGATGGGCGAGCAGCTTCACGAGCCGGCCGTAGGTCGCGCCGGTGATAAACATCTTCGTGCCGGAGAGCAGCAGTCGGTCGCCCTGGCGGTCGAGCCGTGAGGATATGGCGTGCAGGTCGCAGCCGGCGTCGGGCTCGGTGGCACCGAAGATGGAGAGCGGGGTGCCCTGGGCGAGACCGGGCAGATGTCGCTCCTGCTGGCTCTCCGATCCAAACGCCGCCAGTGCCGAGACCGCACCAATCGCCGAATGGATGGAAAGAAGGCCGGCGGCCGTGGGCACATCGGTGGCGATCCGCGTGACGACGCGGGCGAGTTCCTGCATGCTGCAGCCCGTTCCACCAAACCGTTCCGGAACGAGCAGCCCCCAGAGCCCCGCTTCTCCGAGGGCCGCCTCTGCGGCCTGCGAGAACGTTCCAGCTGGCGCGGCAGGAGCATCGCCGAGAGGCGCTGGCGACCAGGCGGCCGCTGCTTCAGGATTTGCGGCGTCGTACAGCCGGGACTGGCCGCGCAGCTCCACGATGGCGCGACCGGCCCGCTCGACCACGTCAGCGACCGCCGCCCGCAGCGGCTCCGCTGCCAATGCAGCCGCCAGCGAGAAGCCGGACGGCGTCATGGCATCCGCCTGCGACACCCCCCACAGGCTGGCGGCAGCCCAACTGCTGCGAGTGGTCATGTTCCGGCCCCCAGTCATCAGGTTGGCACTCATCAGATGGGCATTCATCGGGCTGGTGTCGGCGTGCTGCGGCCCGCACGGCGGTCCAGGTGACACCACCGCGATCCATGACGGCGGCATCGGCTCGGCTGCTGCGGCAAGCTCCGCCGTGAAGTGCGTGGCGATCGCCTTGCGGCGGAGCTTCAGCGATTCGGTCGTCTCGCCGTGGGCCGCATCGAACGGCCTGCCGATCAGCACGGCCCGCCGCACTCGAAAGCCCCGGGGGAGGTGCGTTTGCCGTCGCGCGAGCCGCCTCGCGAGCCATTGCAGCACTCGCGGGTGACGCAGGGCGGCCCGGCGGCTCCAGACTCGGAGGCCCATGCGACGGATTGCCGCTCTCAGCACGGACGGTTCGGGTACGACGAGCGCGATTGGTGCCGACAGCCCATCGCCAGCCACGCAGACCTGCGCCACGACGGGATCTTCGGCGATCGCCGCCTCCACCTCGGCGGGTGGCACCTTTGTGCCCCCCGATAGCACGAGCGTGTCGACGAGCCGGCCGGTGATCCGCACGTGACCGTCGGGATCGATCGCGGCGAGGTCGCCGGTTTCGAGCCATTCGGGCTGCACATGCTGCTCGTCCGTGTCGGCATCGATCACGCCGACCGCCCGGCAGGGCGTTCGCACGAGCAGTTGGCCACGCGTGGCGGGCCTGGTGTCGAGCGCTAGTTCCACGCCATCGACCGCCGGCCCGACGGTGCCGGGCCGCGCGATTCGGGGATTGGAGAGCGTAACAACCGGACCGGCCTCGGCGAGACCGTAGCCCTGCACCAAAGGCAGACCACGCGATGAAAACGCCACGGCTGTCCGCGCCCGCAGGGCGGCGCCGCCCGACACGCAGACCCGCACGCGGCCCCCGAGCGCCGCCGACAGGTCGGGAATCCGTCCCGATTCGGCGGCGATTTCCAACCGCTCGAAGAATGCAGGCACGCCCAGCACGACGGTCGGTGGCAGCACCCGGCAGGCATCGAGCACCTGACGGCGGTCGGTGACGACATTCAGGCAGCCGCCGCGGACCAGCGCCGTGACCAGGTCGCCCGTGCGGGCCAGCGAGTGGCTCATGGGCAGCCACGAGAGCCGCACGTCGTCGGGCTCGTCGAGGAAGACCTTGGTGGAGGCGACCGCGTTGGCCACCACCGCCCGCTGGGAGTGCATCACGCCCTTCGGCCGGCCGGTCGTGCCGGAGGAGAGCAGGATCGTGCTCACCGCGTCGGGATCGCACGACTGGACATACCGTGCGACCTCGTCACGGAGCGCTGCGCGGTCGGTGTGCCGCCGCTGCCAGCCGCCGGACTCGAGCACGCCGACACCAGCCACGCCGTTGGAGACTCTGCGGTGATTCGACCGAGACCGTCGATCGATCGAGATCGGGATGCCGGCCACGGGGCTTCCACCCCGGATGCAACCAGTCCAGGCAATTCCCTGGGGCTGGAGCCAAGCAAGTTGAGCGGCGTGCTCCCCGGTGGTCGCATCGGCATGCAGCGGCACGTGCACGACACCAGCCAGTTGGCAGGCCAGGTCGACGACGATCCAGTCGGGGGAGTGAGACCCCAGGTGCGCGAGCCGATGGCCGCGGCGGACGCCCATGGTTTCGAATGTGGTGGCGAGTTCGACGGCAGCCGCGATCAGCTCGCCCCAGGTCCACGTCCGGCCCTGATCGAGGGCATCGCAGACCGCGGGTCTGTCGTACGACGACTCGAGCCGAGCGAGCATCAGCTCCACCATCGATACCACAGCGGGCATGGCGGGTGGGGATGGATTTTCTCCGACGGGATGTGCCCGCGGTGGACGGGTGCCACAGATCGAAAGGGATGCGGAAGACATCGTGGTGCTGTCAGTCCATTCTTTCGAAGAGCACGGCGATCCCCTGGCCGAGGCCGATGCACATCGTCGCGAGGCCAATATGAGCGCCGGTGTCGCGCATCGCATGGAGCAGCGTGGTGGCGATTCTGACGCCACTGGCGCCGAGCGGATGGCCGATCGCGAGCGACCCGCCGCGGACGTTGACCTTCGCCGGGTCGAGGCCGAGCGTGTCGATGCAGTGGATCGCCTGGGCCGCGAACGCCTCGTTGAGTTCGACCAGGTCGATGGCGCCGATCGCCGTGCCGGTGCGGTCGAGCAGTTTCCGCGTGGCGGCCACCGGTCCGGTGCCCATCATGGCCGGTGGCACGCCGACCACGGCTGTACCGACCACGCGTGCCAGCGGCTCGAGTTCCTGCCGCCGAGCCTCGGCGAGCGACATCACCACGAGCGCGGCGGCGCCGTCGCTGAGCGGGGCGCTCGTGGCAGCGGTGATCGTGCCGATCTTCGGCAGGAATGCCGGCTCGAGCGCCGCGAGTTGCTCGGGCGTGCTGTCGCGGCGGATCGACTGGTCGTGAACAACCTCCATCACGGCTCCGGCCTCATCGTGGCCAATCACCGGCACGATCTCGTCCTCGAACAGGCCGGCGTCGGCGGCCCGCGCCGCCCTGGCGTGGCTCTCGATCGCATAGGTCTCCTGTCGGCGTCGCGAAATACCATGCGTGGCCGCGAGTTGCTCCGCCGTCATGCCCATCGAGAGCATGCCGCGGCTCGACTTGTTGAACACCCTCGGATGGATGTCGATGGCGGCCTCCATCGGCAGGTGGTGCATGTGCTCGACGCCGCCGACGACCTGCACGTTCTCGGCGCCCGCGGCGATCGCGTGGCAGGCCTGCGAGAGAGCCTGAAGCGACGACCCGCACAGGCGGTTGACCGTGGTGCCGGCCACGGAAAATGGCAGGCCGGCCATCAGCGCGGCACACCGTGCCACGTTGCCACCCAGTTCTCCCCGCTGCTGGGTCGCTCCGAGGATCACGTCCTCGATCGTGTCGGGCTCGACGCCGCTGCGATCGACCGCCGCCTGCACGACCGTCGCGGCGAGTTCGTCGCCGCGCACCCGGCGGAACACGCCGCGTTCGGGATGGGCCCGTCCGATCGCGGTGCGGCAGCAGGCGACGACGACGGGCGTGGTGGCAGGCGTGGTGGAGAATGAAGGCATGGTATTGGCGATCGTGGCCTGCGCTGGTGGTGTCGGGGGCTGGGAAGTCAGGCTGTGAACGGCTCGCCGGCGGCGGCCATGGCGAGCAGTCGAGGGGTGGGGTGCATGCGGATGCCGAGATCGGCAAGCGGGGCGAGCCGGCGGATCACCTCCGCCGCGCCGAGTGAGTTGCCCCAGGCCAAAAGTCCACCGCGGAAGGCCGGGAAGCCGAGGGCGTGGATCACGGCCAGGTCGATGTCGCGACCGTCGCGGACGATCCCCTCGTCAAGCACGCGAAGCGCTTCCAGCAGCATCGGCAGCAGGAGCCGGTCGCAGATCGTCGCGTCGGTGGTCTCCCGCGCGGGCAGGCTGTAGGGCCTGACCAGCTTGATCACAGCTTCGTCGGGGCGTTCGATCCGGGCCCGCTGGCCCCCCGTCTGATACTGGTAGAAGCCGGCGCCAGTCTTGCGACCGAGGCGGCCGGACTTCACGAGCGCCGGAATGAGCGGCGAGGCCTCGATCCGGTCCCCGTACGCGGCGCTCAGCACGAGCCCCGCGTAGAAGGCGGTGTCGAGGCCGATCATGTCGTAGAGTTCCAGCGGCCCCATCGGCATGCCGAAGCCACGGGCCACCCGATCGATCCGCTTGGCCTCGAGCCCTTCGCGGAGCATCTCCACCGACTCATGCAGGTAGGGCATGAGCACGCGGTTGACGAGGAAGCCGGGGCTGTCTCGGACGACGATGGGGCATTTGCCCAGCCGCTTGACGTGGGCCACGGCGATGGCGACGGTTTCGTCGCTCGTGGCCGGCCCGCGGATCACCTCCACGAGCGTCATGCGGCGGACGGGATTGAAGAAGTGGATGCCGCAGAACCGCGAGGGATCCTCAAGCGGCTCCGCCAGCTTCGCGATCGGGTTGGTCGAGGTGTTGGTGGCGATCACGGTCGTCGGGCCCACCGCCCGCTCGATGTCCACCAGCACCTGCCGCTTGATGTCGGCACGCTCGAGCACGCTTTCGATGACGAGATCGCACTCGGCGATCGCCGCCATTCGTGTGGCCGTGTGCAGTTTGCCCGACAGGGCGACCGCCCGGGCGGGATCGGTCCGCTTCGTGCCGCGATGCCAGGCGGCCTCGTCGAGGATGGTGGCGACGCTGGCGGCCAGCGTGTCGGCCTGAACGTCGACAAGGGTCACCG
>JBIIOL010000222.1:0-5893 GCA_044336965.1 Pirellulales bacterium
CTGGGCCAGCGGGTCTACTGCCAGCACTGCGGCGGTGGATTCATCGCCACCGACGCCTGTGACGTCACCATCATGCCACACGTGGCCGACGACCGGCCCCAGTCGGCCATCGTAGACGAACTGATCGAACGGGCGGCCGTCATGCTGGGACTCACGCCACCCGTCACGCCACCCGTCAGGATAGCCCAGGACGTTCTGAAGCAGGGCGTCGAGTGATGGCGGCAAGCCGATCCCAGTAGTCGGGGAACGTCTTACCCACGCAGGCAGGATCGGCGATCAGCACACCCGGCACCCGCAGCCCCGCCAAGGATAGGCTCATCGCCATGCGGTGATCGTCATACGTCTTCACGGTGGCGCCATGCAGCACGGCACCGACCTTACTGGACGAACTTGTTCCTGCAGGTGCGATGGTGAGCCCGTCGACCTGCTCCGCGACCGTCGCACCGAGGCGGCGAAGTTCGCAGGCGAGGTCGCTGATGCGGTCGGTTTCCTTGTCGCGAATATGGGCGACGTTGCGGATCGTGGTTGGCCCGTCCGCGAAGAGCGCCACTACTGCAAGCGTGGGCACCGTGTCACTGATCGCGTTCATGTCGATGTCGATGCCGCGGGTCGCGCGGCCCGTCACCGTGACCGACCCGTCCGGCCCGTCGTCCCACGCGACCAAGCAGCCCATGCGTTCAAGCGCATCGGCAAAGCCGACATCGCCCTGCATGCTCCGGCGGGAGAGCCCTTCCACCCGCACGCTGCCGCCGGTGATCGCTGCTGCGGCCAGGAAATAACTCGCCGCCGAGGCGTCGGGCTCGATGGCATACACGCAGCCCTGATAGCCCGATGACGCGATCCGCCAGCAACGGTCTCCCTCTGGAATGCAGCCGGCACCGAAGGCCTTCATCACGTTCCGCGTCATGTCGAGATAGGGGAGAGAGACGAGCGTGCCGGCGAACTCGATCCGCATGCCCTGTCGCGTGCACGGCGCAATCATCGCCAGACCACTGGCGAACTGGCTCGACGTGCTGCCCCGCACACTGGTCGCCCCGCCCTGCACGCCCCGCGAGCGAATCACCACCGGCGGACACCCTCCCGGGCTCTCGGCGGTGGCGTCGACACCGAGCGACTGCAGCGACTCCAGCAGATCACCGATGGGCCGCTTGCGCATCCGCGGCGTGCCGTCCAGCCGATAGGTGCCGTGACCGATCGCACAGACCGCCGAAAGGAAGCGAATCGTCGTACCGCTGGCCGCGCAATCGAGCGTTGCCTCGGCGGCCGGCACGGTACCTCCCGCCCCCGACACGCGAATCTCCCCCCGTGGCCAGTCGGCGACCACCCCGATGCCGAGTGCCGCAAGCCCCGCGGCCATCACCCGCGTATCTTGGCTGTCGAGCACGCCGGTGAGCAGGCTTTCACCGCGGGCCAGCGCCGCGCAGACGAGCGCCCGGTTGGTGATGCTCTTCGATCCCGGCGGCCGGATCGAGCCCACGATCGGGTGCAGGCAGACAGGAATGGCGAGGGGATCTGTCATGGTTGTGAGCAGGCTATGATAACGTCATGCCGCGGTCCATGGACGACACCCTCGACGCCTACGATTTTGCAGCGCCGCCGCTGATCCGGTTCGGCGCCGGCAGAATCGATGAAATCGGTGCGACGGTCGGACTCCTTGGCCGTCGGGCCTGGATCGTCGGTGGGGCCGCGAGCCTCGAGCGTTCCGGGGCGTGGAAGCAGATCGATGCGAGCCTGTCCGCGTCCGGAATCGAGTCTCGGATCGTCGCCAGGAGCACCGGAGAGCCGACGGTGGACCAACTGGCCGCCGCCCTGGCCGACTTCCCGCTCGCGAATCTCGACGCCGCGGTGGTGGTGGCGGTGGGCGGCGGCTCGACCATCGATCTCGCCAAGGCACTGGCGGCATTGGCGACCAACATGCCAGGAGGCCTGCGAACAGGCATCGACCTCGACACGCTCGTCGTCGATCACCTGGAGGGGGTCGGCCGCGGCCTCACGATCCAGCAGTGGCCGCTGCCCGTGGTCGCGGTGCCAACCACCGCAGGCACCGGCGCCGAAGCCACGCGGAACGCGGTGATCTCCTGCCCTCGGCGACGATTCAAGAAGAGCATGCGCAGCCCGATGATGGTGCCGCGGGCGGTGATCGTTGACCCCAACCTCACAGCGTCGTGCGAACCGTCCACCATCGCCGCGTCTGGCCTCGACTGCATCACGCAGCTGATCGAGTCGTTCGTCTGCAGGTTTGCGAAGCCGCTGCCGCGGTGCCTGGTGCTGGAGTCATTGCCACGCGCGCTGCACGCGCTGCCCAGACTGCTGACACCGAAGCCTGCGGGCGTCGACTCCCGACACTGGGCCGACAGCCGGGCGGCCGATCGAGCAGCGCTGAGTCACGCGGCCCTGCTCTCCGGCATGGCGCTGACCAACTCCGGCCTCGGCCTGGCCCACGGTGTGGCAGCGGCTCTGGGGGTCGCATGCGGCACGCCTCACGGAGTGGCCTGCGCCGTGATGTTGCCGGTCGCACTCCGAGTCAACCGTGAGGCGGTGCGAAACGATTTGGCGGTGCTCGAGCGGGCGGTCGATCCCGCGGCCCCCCCGGACGAGGCGACGGCCGCGGAGGCCTTCGTGCAGAGGATCGAACGGCTGTGCCTGGAGTCGGGAGTGCCACGGCGTTTGTCGGAACTGGGGGTCACCGCCAGCCAGATCGACTGGCTGGCCGCCAATTCCGCGGGCGCGAGCATGCGGGGCAATCCGGTGCAACTTTCCGAAGGGGAACTCCGCGGCCTGCTCGCCGCCATGCTGTGAGTCGCAGGCCTATTCGGACTTGGCGAACACCGGGTCGTCGAGCAACGGCAGGAGGGCGGAACTGTCCGCCCCCGCCGCCAACGCCTTCTCCCAATGCTCGCGGGCACGCGGCGGGTCGGACTCCGGCTTCGCGAGATGGTACGCGCCGACGTAAAGATCGTTGGCAGGATTCGCGTCAAACCACTGCATCACGATGGCCAGCACGATCCCGCCAGGAATCTTGTTGCGGGGAACCTCCCTGGTGCCACCCGCCACCTGATAGATGAACTTCTTGTCATCCACTTCCACCACGGCGATCTTCTGGTTTTTGACGTCGTATTCGTCCCCCGGCTTGACCGTAGCCAGAGCCTTTTCACGATATTCCAGAAATCCCTTGTAATAGGTGGCGAGCAGCTTCCAACCGGCCACCCGCTGCTTGGCTTCGTCGCTGCCAGCCTGCTCGGAGGCCTCCGCCAACCGCTCAGCGACCTTGTCGTGTTCCTGGCTGCGCAGTGCCTCGAGCGTCTCTGCGAGCGTGGCTTCGAGTTGGCTGTCTTCTTTTGCCATCGCTTGGGCAGGCGGGGCATCTGCAGGCGTGCCCTCCTCTGGCGTCTCAGCGACGCCCTTCATCTCGACTGGCTTCTGCTCCGCCGGCATGTCGTTCGCCGGCTTCCGCATCGGCTTTGGCGGAGGCACGGCAGCCTCCTTCTTCCCTGCCTTCTTTGACTCGTCTGACTGCTCTGCGGGCATTGGCTCTTCTTCGGGCTCTGGCTCGGGCCGCGACCGTTGGTTGAGGTCCTTTCCCGGCGACGGCGGCTTGCTCGGCGACACGGCGCGATCGGATGTGGGATCCACCGGTCCTTCGTCTTTGTCACCACGCTGCGACGTCTTCGGCCCCCGAATGACCGGGGCAGCCGCCGGCTCGGCACGGGCCGTCTGCCGCACCCCGGACTTCGAAGTCTTGCTGGATTTCTGCCCTTTGAGCTTCCCGTACGCGTTGTAGTAGAAGAGCGCGCCGGCCACGCCAGAAAGCGCCAGCACCGTCAGGGCGATGCCTGCAACCGGCGTCTTCTTCCGATACACCGTGGTGCGGATGGCGATCGTCTCGACACCGGCGCCAGGCACAGGGGGTGGCACCACCGAGGGTACGGCGGGCGGCACGGCTGGTGGCACTCCGAGTGCCACCCCTTGCGGCATCGGTGGCGGCACAGTCGCCGCGCTGGCTCTTTGCGATGGCGGTGCAGGCATGGCGAAGGTAACGGCGGCGCCAGCCAGGGGGCGAGGCGGCGGCGGGCTGGCGGCGATCTCGGCGAGCAGTTTCTCCCGCGCCTCCTCCACCCTCTTGATCAGTCCGGCTCGGGCCATCTCGAACGGCCCAGGCGAGATGGTGCGCAGCAGATTCAACCGCGCTTCAGCAGCCCGCCGCACCACCAACGCATCGGTCTCCTGCGACGCTACGCCGAGCACGAGGCGGGCATTCCCCAGGTCAACCGCATCGATGCCGAGCCACTGTCTGCAGGGATCGAAAGGAGTATCTTTCGGCATGATCCAACCACCACGTGGAATCGCTGCATGGCAGGAGGCGAAGTCCGAGAAATGCCCGGTAGTCCACCTCGCTCCATTGATGCTAGCACACCCCGCGTGCCCTGCTCAAGCACGGCGCCAGACCGTCATCTCCGCCACCGAATGCTGGTGCTTCCTCGCCGTTTCCCTGATCACGAACGGGATATCCTCGCGGTGCATCAGAGAAAACCTCGGCTCGAGCGACCGCGTGAGCCCCATCAGCGTGGTGAGCGGCTCGCCATGTTCACGCCGGCCACCGATCCATTTGGCCTTCGGCGTGTACTCCTCGAGCCATGTGTAGGGGGAGGTGATCACGAGCAGCCCCCCCGCCGGGATCCGTGCCGCGATCCCGTCGAGAAACAGGGCGGGATCGTAGAGCCGGTCGATGAGGTTGCCGGCGAAGACGAGATCGTAGCCAGCGTAGATCGCCTTGAGGTTGCAGGCATCCCCCTGCATAAAGAGGACCCGCGAGCCGACATCCGCCAGCCCCATTCGGTCGAGAGAGATGGTTCGCGAGAGCGTGAGTTCGCCCTCGGTCGGAATCTCGTAGATCAGGTCGCTGCCCTGCTGCAGCCGCACGCCCGACTGGATGAACCGGGCGGAGAAGTCGACGGCGTCGACATGCTGGAAGAAGCGGGCGAATTCAAACGCCGACCTTCCGACGGAGCAGCCGATGTCGAGGCACTTCCGGCGGCGGTCTTCCGGCACATGCCGCACGGCCGCCTCCACGCAGGCCCGCGGGAAGTTGGGCACTCCCAAGGCTTCTGGACCGAAGTGGAATTCGAGGTACTGGGTGACGAGCTGGTCAGTCTCATACAGCCGCGACCCCTCGGTGACCGCCTCGCTCCCGGGTTCCTCGAGAATCGTGCGAAACCCAGCATGCTGGAAGAAGTGGCGGCGAAAGGCGTAGCGGGCGCTGGCGAGCGCCTCGTTGCCCGTCGAGATCCATGAACCGCCCTTGATGAGGTTGTGGCGGCCGTCGAAGGTCGGCACCGAGAAATCGTCGTAGAGCGGATGCACCTCGAACCCCTTGAAGGGCATGATCGGGGTGCGAGTCCACTGCCAGACGTTGCCGATGACGTCGCAGAATTCCCCCTGCGGAAAGGCGTCGACCGGCGTGCTCGACGCCCCGTGCTCCAGATTGATGTTGCCCGGTGCCCGCTTCCAGTCGGGCTGGTCGGCGGAGACCGCCGACGGCAACGTGTGACGCAGGGCATACCAGTGTGGCTCGGTCGGCAGTTGGACGTTTTCCCCCGTGCGGGCAGCGAGCCAGGCACAGTAGGCCTGCGCCTCGAGACAGTTGACCTCGACGGGCCAGTTGAGCGGCAGAGGCATCTCGTTGAGCAGGTTCCGCTGAAGGTAGCCGGCCCCGGCCGTGCGCCGCACCCAAAACTTGGGGTGTTCGGCCCGCGTATAGTGCAGCCAGCCGCGGCCCTCCTCCGTCCACCACTCCTCGCGGGCATAACCCCCGTCTTCGACGAAGGCGAGAAACTCGGCGTTGGAAACGAGCCGGCGGGCTGCCTTGAACGCTGGGAGCCTGACCTCTTCGACG
>JBIIOL010000174.1:0-6671 GCA_044336965.1 Pirellulales bacterium
ATCCGCCAGTTGCACGGCCAGCGGCCGTGCCTCGCCGGCCACGTGCAGATTCGTCGCGATCAGCCCGTCGGCGTCGATGACGAAGCCTGTGCCGAGTCCCTCCTGCCGGCCCTCGCGGCCCTCGAACATCACCACCACGACCGAAGGCCGCACCCGCTTGGCGAGTTCCTCGACTGATGCCAGCGCCGCCGGCGGTTCCGGCTCGGGCTGGGCGCCAGCCGTGCCGGCGAGCAGCAGCAAGCCGACGACGAAGAGTCCGCAGAACGCGGACATGCGGACTGACGACTGCCAGAGGTGGACATGCACGGCCATGGAACCGGTCCTTGTTGGAGGAGCCGAAGCCCTATCACACCGCGGCCGGCTGCGAGAACGATCGCGAGAAAGTGGAACATGGCCGTTGGACGGTGTCAATCTTTTCGCTGCCCTCGTTGGCGATTCAGTTGGAAAGTTTCGAGCGCAGGCGTTCGACGAGGCGGCGTGGGTATTCCTCGTCCTGTCCTGGTTCAATCGCTGCGGCCTCGGGCCACACTGCTCGAGCGGCATCGCCCAGTTGATCGATGGCGATGAGCGCCGCGAGGCGGATTTCGGAAACATCGCCACACGCTTCCTTCAGGAGAACGGCCAGTGCTGCGTCGGTGGCCGTCTGAGTGCGGCAACGCACAAGCCAGCCCGCCGCGGCGATCCGCACAGCCGGGTCAGGATCAGCGAGCAGCGGGTGCAGCGCGGAGGCGGGATCGCTACCGCCGCGTTGTGCGGCCCAGCCTGTGCCGGCCACAGCCCAGAAGCGAATCGCCGGATCGGTGTCGGTCAGCCGGTCGTTAAAAACTCGGCATCATGGTTCTCGGCGACGTCCCAAGCCACAGCGAGAATCGCGTCGTACCGCGACTGCGCCGCGGCCGCATCGGCCGCAGCCTTCGGATGAAAGATGGCCCATTCGCTTCCCGCTGCGTGGGCCTCACGCCGCAGGATCGGCTCCGGCAGGATGCCAGTGTCTTTTGTCTCCCGCATCCACCGGCGAAGGGTCCCGCGCAGCCGCTCCAGATCGGCCGCGTGGCGGGTGTCGCCCGCGAGGCTCACGACTTCGTCGGGATCAGCGGCGACGTCGTAGAGTTCGTCGACCGGCCGGCTTGTGAGGGCAAACCAACTCGCTCCGGGAGGCAAGGTCCCCGCCTGCTTGGCCGCCCGAAGTTCACCGGTGATCGCGACGCCGTCGGCGTAGGGAGGAAGATCGTCGCCGTCGAGCCAGGGTAGAAAGTTGCGGACGTATCGAAGCCGCTGATCCCGAACCGACCGGCCAAAGCCCGGCGCACTATCCATACGGTCGCGGGCGGCGATCACGACATCGCGCGACGCAGCGGTGGGACCAAGGAATGGACGGCCCTCCATCCCGTCGGGAATGCCGATACCTGCAAGGGCGAGCACGGTCGGCCCGAGGTCCATGAGGTTCACGAGCGTATCCGTCTGGCCACGGGGCTTGCTGCCGTCCGGAAGCGCCGCCCTCGCAGCGAACCGGTCAGGCACGTGCACCAGGAGCGGCACGCGCAGGCCGTGTTCGGTGAGGGACCGCTTGCCGTGGGGAATGCCCTCGCCGTGATCGCTCCAGAAGAAGACGATCGTGTCGTCGGCAAGGCCATCCGCCTCGAGTTCGGCGAGGATCCGGCCGACGTCCGCGTCGAGGGCTGCAGCGAGTTCCATCCGTTGAGCGAGCGATCGCCTGATGCCCGGAGTGTCGGGGTAATAGGGAGGCACGGCGACATCGGCCGCCTCGCGGCGTGCCTCTGGGGGCAGCATCCGGCGCACCTCAGTGGGTTTGTCGCCGAACAACCCGGACTCGTGCGTGGCCTGCAGATTGAAGACGGCGAAGAACGGCCTCTTGCCGTCAGGGCGGTTCCGCCAGTGGGCCTTGCCGTTCGACTCGTTCCAGCCGGCCGCGAATAACCGGTTGAGGTTGTAGTCGGTCTTGGCATTGTTCGTGCAGGAATAGCCCGCATCGCGGAGCAGTTTTGGAAACCCCACGACGTGGTGTGGCGGGATCGCCTTGCACCGCATGGGCAGGCTGCCGAGCGTGGTCGGCATGATGCCGGTGATGATCGCGCTGCGGGAGGGGGCGCAGACAGGAGCGGCAGAGAACGCGGCGTCGAACCGCAGGCCACCGCTGGCGAGGAGGTCGAGATGGGGTGTGTGGGCCGCGCCGCCATAGCAGCCGATCGTCGCGGCCGAGAGGTCTTCCGCCGAGATCCAGAGGATATTCGGTCGGTCATCGGCCGCGACGTGCAGCACGCCCGCGGCCGTGAACGCTGCAGTCAGAAGGATGGTTCGCAGCAGCATCGGATCTCGTGCGTGTTGAGCACCCCGGTCATTGGATTTTCTACCAGATGGCCGATGGCGGGTCATCCCAGTCAGGCTGCGGGATGAGCGATGCTCCTTACAGATCGCATCACGCGTCTCACTTTCACGCCTACCATGGCGATGATGAAGCCGTGTACGGGCTTGACCCGATCGAGTTGCTCGCCGGCAGCCTGCCCCGGCGACAAGCTAGACTGGTAGAGGCTTGGGCCGAGTTGCATCAGTCGGAATTGACTGCCGACTGGGACCGTTTGCAGACCGGTTCCGAGCCCCTGCCGATCGCTCGCGTTCAGCGAAGGATGAAATCTATGGAATCGGTTGCGGCGGCAATCCTGCAACGTGTCGCGACGAGTGTGCCGAAGTTGCGCGAATTGCCGGAGTCTGAGACTGCCCTCAAACCTTCGCCCGACAGGTGGTCCAAGAAGGAGATACTCGGTCACCTGATCGATTCGGCCTAGGCATAAACCTCGTTGTGCGGTTTGCGAAAAGCAGGCCGAGTAAGCCGCAGGTCGTGAAAGCGGCATAACCCAGCAATGCAGCGGACTCGCGATAAAGTCCGGCGGTGTGGATAATCCCTTGGCTGCGAACTGCTGATTGCAACCGTTATGCGGAATAACTGAAACGACCGGAGAATGCACGGTGTCCAGTCTCTGGCAACAGGTCGCCGCTTTGATCACAGCCGGTGATGTTCGGATATCCGAGCACGGATATGACGGTCTGGCCGACGATGGGCTCACGGTCGACGAGCTCCTCTTGGGGGCTGGTTCTGCGGTCGTCGTCGAGGAATACCCCGATTATCCGAAGGGCGCCGCGGTGCTTGTTCTCCAGCGGGCTGTCGACGGCAGCCCGGTTCATGCAGTGTGGGGTGTGCCTCGTGGATACAATAGGCCTGCGGTGCTGGTGACGGCCTACAGACCCGACCCGAACCTTTGGGATGACACGTTTTCGAGGAGGCTCCGCCCGTGATCGAAAAAAAGAAAATCAAACTGATCCATGAAGGCCGGTATGCGGCGGAAGTCGAGGTCGAGTTGATCGACGACGACACTGGCTGGGCACCGTACCTGAGTGTCGGCGACGCACGGAAACTGGACGCTGTGCGTGCGGCCCTGAAGGCAGGCCGCTTGGGAGAGGCGTCGGCGTTGGGTCGAGTGTTTGAGTTGCAGCCCGTAGGTCAACGCGAAAGCGCATAACAAAGCAATCCAGCGGACTCGTGGTAAAATCGGCCGGTTTGGATAGCCCTTTGGTCGCGAGCCGCTGATCGCTAGCGATCGGTGAGGACGAAATCTGTGGAATCGGTTGCGGCGGCAATCCTGAACCGTGTAGCGACGAGTGTGCCGCGGTTGCTCGCGTTACCGGAGTCGGAGACTGCCCGCAAGCCTTCGCCCGACAGGTGGTCCAAGAAGGAGATACTCGGTCACCTGATCGATTCGGCCTGCAACAACCACCAGCGATTTGTGCGGACTCAGTTGGAAGGCGGGCTGACGTTTCCCGGCTACGAGCAGGAGGGTTGGGTGCGCTGCCAAGGATATGCGACCGCGGACTGGCAGCTCCTGGTCGAACTCTGGGCGGCCTACAACCGGCACTTGGCAGTCGTCGTAGCCCGCCTCCCGGTTGCTTCACGGGCGTTTGCCTGCCGGATAGGTGGCAGTGAGGAACTCTCATTCGCTGCCGTCGTCGAGGACTATGTGCGGCACTTGGACCACCACCTCGCGCAGCTTCATCGCACTGCGAACTCAGATGCCTAACCTTGCCCCGGCGCCCGCATCGCGACCGCCTTTTCCGCTGCCAGAATCGAGTACCGGAGGAGGGACTTGAACCCACACGCCCTTGCGGGCAACGGATTTTGAGTCCGTCGCGTCTGCCATTTCGCCACTCCGGCTCGTGAGGGGTTGGCCATCTCCTCCCGAGATTACGGCCCGCCGCGGCCGATTGCCAGAGATGCCGCACAGGGGCCGGACGCGGCCACGAATTCCGCTGGCCGCGGCCCGCACCATTCCCCTACCTTAGCTGCATGCAGACCATCGTTTTCGAAGACACGGCTGTCGGCCAACTCGGCCTGCTGACCACCGCACGGCCCGCCTGTGACCTCACCATCGGCTGCTGCACGCTCGTGGAGGCCCTCGGCCACTTCGGCCCTGTCCGCCGCGCGGTGCGGCCCCACCTCGCCCGCTACCTCGAGGCGGTCGCCGGCAGCCGGGTGGCCGTGTGGGGCGGTTCCTCCGCGATGCCCCGGCCGAGCCCGCCCGCCTCCTCGCACGGCGCGATCGCGCTCCTCGTCAACGCCCGCGTCGTGCCCAGCCGCGAGACACTCGTCACGCTGCGCAGCCTCGTCGAGGCTGGCCACCGCACCGTCGTGCATCAGGGCGATGCGATCGCGGCTGCCATCCTGCACCTGTCCGCCGACGGCAGCGGCCCCGATCAGGCCGTCATGGATGCGGTGCTTGCCGATGCCGCCACCGCGACGGAGGCAATCGACTCGCTCCCGCTCCCGGAGGCCGACGCCGACATCGAGATGCTGTCGCTACCCCACGAGATCCTCGGCGCCCATGAGCGGGCCATCGTCGGGGCGCTTGCGGTGCAGATCGATTCGGGACGGTTCCACGAGATGCGGCCCGGTCTCTTCGCGGCACCCGGCGCGGAGATCGCGGAGCACGTCGTCGTGCGGCAGGGGCCTGTCGTCGTCGATGCCGGTGCCGAGATCGGTCCGTTCGTCTGTCTCGATGGTCCGATTTGGATCGGCAGCCGTGCTCGCGTCAACCCGCACGCATGGATTCGAGCCGGCACGGCCATCGGCGTCGAATGCCGTGTGGGAGGCGAGGTCGAAGCGACCGTCATGGAGCCCTTCTCCAACAAGCCGCACGACGGCTTCCTCGGCCACAGCCACATCGGCAGTTGGGTGAACCTCGCGGCCGGCACCATCACGAGCAACCTCAAGGCGACCTACGGCCCGGTTCGGCTGCACACGCCGGCCGCCGATGGGAGCCGCGTCACGATCCACACAGGCCGGCAGTTTCTGGGAGCACTGGTGGGCGATTTCGTGAAGACGTCGATCAATACAACGCTCCCCTGCGGCGCGAGGATCGGCGTCGCGGCGACGGTCGGCGGTCTCGTGCCCGAAGAGGTGGCCGCCTTCACGAACATGGTCGTGCCCGGCGGCGAACGTACGACTGCCGAGCAGGTGGCGATCGTCCTCGAGCGGATGATGGCCCGGCGGGGCCTGGAACTGCTGGAGGCAGACCGCCAACTCCTCCGCACGCTGGCCGGTCAGCCGACGGAACCCTGACCATTCGCACCACCGAACTACAATACTGAGCCAATACGAAGCCACGCGATCGAGCCGCTGTCCCCTTCCCCCCTTTTCGAGGCCTTACCGTGTCGATCAAGGATGCCTACGAGAACGGCCGCTTCGGCCTCTCCTTCGAGCTGTTTCCGCCCAAGACGCCCGAGTCGGAGGCGATGATGTGGAGGACCGTCGACGAACTGATGGCCTTCGAACCCGCCCTCATCACCTGCACCTATGGCGCCGGCGGGTCGACCCGGGGCACGACGCTCGACGTGATCGAAGGCGTGCGGTCGCGGCACAGCCTGCCCGTCGCCAGCCACCTTACCTGCGTGGGGAGTTCCGTCGACGAACTCCGCGGCTACCTCCGCGAGGCCGGCGACCGTGGCGTGTCGGCAATCGTCGCGCTGCGGGGTGATCCGCCCAAGGGAGAGACGTCGTTCACGCCGGTGGAGGGTGGCCTGCGGTACGCGTCGGAACTCGTGGCCCTGATTCGCAGCGAGTTCCCGGAATTCGGCATCCTCGTGGCGGGCTATCCCGAGACGCACCAGGAGGCGGTGAACGCCGAGGCGGATCTCGACAACCTCAAGCGGAAGTGCGACGCCGGCGGCCACGTGGTCGTGACGCAGCTCTTCTACGACAACGCCGACTTCTTCCGCTTTCGTGACCGCTGCGCCGCCATCGGCATCACGCAGCCGATCGTGCCCGGCGTGATGCCCGTCACCAACTATGCGCAGGTGCGTCGGATCGCGAGCCTGTGCAAGGCGAGGCTCCCCGACGAGTTCACCCGGGCCTTCGAGGCCGCCGGTGCCGACGAGGCGGCGCAGTTCGAAGCGGGCGTCGAATTCGCCTCGCGGCAGGTGCAGGGGCTGCTCGACGGCGGCGTGCCCGGCATCCACTTCTACGTGCTCAACAAGTCGACCGCGACCTCCCGCGTGCTCCGGCAGGTGGCGGTAAGGGAGCGGTGAGCTGAGCCGATCCCGTCGCTTGCGCTCAGGGCTTGTATGGGAGCGTTGCATACAAGCCCCCGGCGCGAGCCGGGGGA
>JBIIOL010000175.1:0-6659 GCA_044336965.1 Pirellulales bacterium
TCGGCGCGGCTCGCGCCGTTCACGTTCCGTTCGCTCGACGTGGGCGTCGTGCTCGACCTCATGATTCACGATATCGATCTCGTGCTCTCGCTCGAGCCCGGAAAGCTGGCTCGGGTCGAGGCACAGGGAATCGTCGCGACAGGCGGCCACGAGGATGCCGTCCGAGCCCGGCTCGTCTTCTCCTCCGGGCTGATCGCGGACCTCTCCGCCTCCCGGATACACCCCACGCTCAGCCGCCGGGTGTCGCTGTGGGGAAGTCAGGGAATCGCCGCGGCCGACTTCAACGCGAAGACGGTCGAGGTGGTGTCTCCTTCTCCCGCCGTGAAACGCGGCGATTTCAATGCGGCCGCCGTGCCGCCGGCCGATCGGACCTCGCTCAAGGACCGCTTCTTCACTGACATCCTGCCGCGCGAGACGCTGGCCGTGCCCGATGCCAATGCGATCGCCTGCGAGCACGACGATTTCCTCGCGGCCGTGAGATCGCGCCGGCCGGCCCTCGTGCCGGCGTCGGCCGGTGCCGCAGCGCTGGACGTCGCCATGCGGGTGCTCGACGGCCTGGTCTGCGCTCGCCTGGGCGCCGACGTGCCGGCAATCTCGCAGCCATCCCGCGTCGCGGCCTGACCGCTTCGCACGTCCCAGGCCGGGGTGCTTGCGCAGCCGGCGCGACCCTCACTGCCGATCGCCCTGACCGAGGGGAAAAGGGGGCCGACGCGTCCGGACGAACCGGCTGCGCAGGCCGAGGGTATGCGATCAAGATGGCCGCCTCACGCGCCGAAGAGAACCATGTGGGGGCAGGGCGCCTCCAGAGTCACTTCGATCCGCAGGGGGGCAGCCATGGAGACGTACGATCGCATGTCGCAGTTGGAGGAAGATGCCCGCAGCGGCAGCGCAGCACGCTTTCTGCCCGCCGCGAGTATCGTCGTGGCGGCGTTCTCCTTCATGCTGACGACGGTCGTGTGGCGGCTCGTTCACCAGACCAGCGCTGTCGAGGCCGCGGTGCAGGAGAGCATCGCCGGGATCAATCGGTTCAGTGCCTCCAACAGCGAGGAACTGTCGCGGCTGCACGAGGATCTCGCCCGGCAGGACGCTGCCGTGATCGCGTTGGAGGCGAGGCTCGGGCGGGTCGAGTCGACGGGCGTCGCCAGCCTCGAGCGGTTGCAGTCGCTCGGTACCGACATGTCCCGGCAGTGGGCCACCGCCGATCAGGTGCGGCAGGAACTCGACAGGGCCACGACGGCCATCTCTCAGGCCCGTCTGGAAATCATGGAGCGGCTTGCCGTTCATGCCGATCGCAACGCGACGGCGCGGGATGCGATGGTCCGGCAGGTGAATGCCGCGATCACGCAGATGGAGCAGACGCTCCTCGCCCAGGCCACGGACTTCCAGCAACAGAAGCAGCAGTTCGACGCTGCCGCCGAGCGTGACCGGGCCACCCGGCGGGCGATGCTCAACGAGGCCACGCAGGCCTTCGCCGTGCAGGTGGAGGGCCTGCGGCAGATTCTGGACGGCCTGCGGGTGGAGGCCGGTGAAGTGGATGGCACGTTCGCTCCAGAAACCTCGAAGGCGGCGACAGAGTCCGCAGTCGGTGGTTCCGGCGACGGGGCGAAGCCCGACAAGGCGGGGGAACCTGCCACGGCTGCGCGGGACAAGGAGGGTGTGATCGAGTAGGGTCGGGTTCGCGGGGCTGATCGACCGGACGGGCTGTTTCGGCCGATACGTTGATGGCTGGGCGGATTGTCGCCCGTCAGTTGAGGGCCTGGGCATGCGGCGAATCTTCGTGATCCTTGCGGCGACGGCGGTCGCTTCCCATGGCCTCGCGGCTGGGGCTACGGTCGCGGCAACATCCTCGTCCAAGTCACCGGTCGTGTTCGACGGCCTCGGCCTGGAGGACTTCAACGGCGTTGGCTCGGTTGCATCGGCGCTCCGCGGCATCGCATCCGATGCGGAGTCGGCGGAACTGCCGCTCGGCGTGCCCGTGGACATGCTGGTGAGGGGGCCGTCAGGCCGCGGAAATACCAGCGATCCGCTTGCCGCAGAGTTGAAGAGCCGCATCGAAGGGATCGATCTCACGGCCGGCTTGCAGGCGGATCCGGCCGTGATCCAGGAAGGGCCCGCGAAGTGGGTCGGCGCAGTCGGCGTCGCGACCGATCATGAATTGGGCCGCGAGGTGTTGGAACTGAAGACGTCGCTCGGGCGGAGCCACCAGGCAGGGGTCCTCGGCGTGGAGGTGGGGCCGCGGATCGAGCGGCGGCTCCGCGGCGGCATGCTCATCTTTCTCGACGGCAAGGCTCAGGCGCAGGCTCGTCGGTCGGCCGACACGGGCACGTGGATGCTGCCTGGGCTGGCGGAGCAGGGGACAGGCGGGGCAGGCATGGTGGGCGTCACCGCGAGCACCGGCCTCGTGCGATAGTGGCGTATCGCGTTTTTCGTCAAGCCAAGTCGCGGTCCTGGAAGAGGACGAGCGCCACGAGCAACGCCACGGCCGAGTAGAGGCCCGCATAGAGAGCGGCCCAGCCGAGGTAACTCCAGGGGACCGGCACACCACCCACGACGGCTGCCTCGATCGTGAAGTGTTCGAGCACCGGGAGGATCGTGGCGAACAACTGCCCAACGAACCGCACGATCGCGATCTTCCCCACGCTCGACTGCACGATCAGAGGGACCAGGTGGCCGAGCGCATAGACCGTGAAGCAGATGATCAGGTTGGGAACGATTCCCAGCCGCGTTGAGACCGCCAGGCTGACGGCCGCCAGCAGAATCGTCTCCAGCAGTGAGAGCACCAGTCCCGGCACCACGGTGATCATCTCGTCGGCACAGTCCCGCCAGATCGGGTCGAGCTTGGCGCCCTCGCGGGCGTCGTAGACCACCTTGAGACTCGTCGTGGCAAGCAGGACCGTACCGAGAATCATGAACACGAGCACGCCCACCAGCACCAGCCCGGCGAACTTGCCGAGGATGAACTGGGGCCGCGTCAGCGGCTTGGAAAGCACGGTCAACGAGGTGCGGCCCTCGATCTCCTCGGCCACCGAAACGCTCGCGGTCCAGACCACGACCAAGAGCGCCAGCACCTTGATGAGCGTGAGACCGCTGTCCTTGAGCATCTTCACGTCCTCGCCGAACGTGTTGTATGGGATCACGATGAACGCGAGCAGCAGCACCGCGCCCACGATCAGCGCCACGGCGAAGATCGGCTGACCGATCGCTTCCTTCGTCGTTGCCGAGGCGACCGCGGCGATGCGGCGGGGCACGAGTCGGAACAGTCCATAGGCCAGCGACAGCGTCAGCAGGGTGATCACCGTCCAGGGCAACAGCGCCGCCTGCGGGAACTCCGGCGCGAGTTTCCAGTTCGCCGTCAGCCGCACCGGCTTGTCAGACGCATTGGTCGCCTCGAGCTTGGCCCGTGCCCCGAGAAACGGATTGGTGCTGCCCTCGACGCGGTTCCATGACCAGCGGTTGCCGTTGGTGGCGTCGAGTTCCACGTCGGGCACCTTCGTGAGTGCAAAGCCTTCGATCGGCTGCTGTGTGCGAACCACCAGCGGTGCGTCGCTCTGGAGTTCCAGCGAGGCCAGTTCCTGCGGCCTGAGGTCGAGCGGAATTTCCTGCAGCGATGTGCCGGCAGGCACAGTGGTGCTCACCGATACCCGGTCGGCGGTCGTCAGCCGGACGAGCGATCGCCAGATCTGCCCCATCGGCACGAGCGGTGCAAACGCGACCGCCACGCCGGCGAGTGTCAGCAGCAGCCATGCCATCGGTCCGGCAAAGCCATCGCGAAGGCTTGTGCGGGCCTCCGCTGCCGCCCGCGGTGCCACTACCAGCAGAATGGCCCAGACGATCCCCAGAACGGCCAGCGTGATCAGTGCACCGACGCCAAGCAGCCAAATGGGAGGGACCGCAACCAACCAACGATTGGCGAAGAGCGGGATCATGGGAGACTGCGAGAAAAAGATGGTGAACAGGCGGGCGGGGCACCGAACCGCCACCCCGCCGGGAAACTCCGAGCCGCATTATGCCCGAGTGCTGGCGGGAGTGGAAGTCTCCGTGTCGGCCGGCCCGGCCAGCACGGTCACGCCGTGGCCGTCCAGCGGCCAGCGGGCGAGAACCCGCTGCAGGTCGTCGACAGTGAGCGACTCCACGATCCGCAGGTTGTCGGCCACCGAGCGGTAGCCGCCGCCATGTGCCCATTCGAGGCCGACGTGGAACAGCCGCCGCCGGGGTCGCTCGCCTTCCAACACCACCCTTCCGGCCAGTTTGTTGCGGGCCTGTGCAAACTCCGACTGGCCGATTCCCGTCGTCGCGGCCTCACGGTAGACATCGAGAATGCGGGTCAGCAGCGGGGTGACGTCGGCCGGGTCGCAGGAAAGTTGCGTGATCATCAGGCCGGCGTCGAGAAAGTCGTGGTGATGGCACGATGCATGTTCGGCGTCGCCGGAGTCGACCATCGCCCAGTAGAGACGGCTGCCTGAATCGTCGCCGAGCGCCACCGCGAGCAGTTTTGCGGCGAAGCGATCGTCATCGTCGCCGGACGGTCCCGCCGACATCCGCACCGCGTATTCGAGGGTTGCCGTGGGGCGGACGATCTGCTCGAGACGATCGTGCACCGGCGAGGGCATTGCCACGCGACGCTCTGGGATCGTCCGAGGCTCCCACTCTCCGCAGAGCCGCTTGGCCGATTCAACGAGCGCCGGGAAGTCGACCGCCCCCGTCGCCGCCAGCACGATGTTTCCCGGGCTGTAGCGGCGGCGGTGGTACTCCCGCATCGCCTCCACTGGCAGCGCCTGGATCGATTCAACGGTGCCGAGCACGCTGCGCGACAACGGGTGACGTCCGAAGAATGCCGCCCGGCACCGGTCGTCGGCGCCAAACGGCGGCTGGTCGTCATACATCCGGATCTCCTCCAGGATGACGAGCTTCTCCGTGGAGAAGTCCTCCTCCCTGAGGGCGGGCCGCATCATGCGGGCCAAGAGATCGACCGCATCGTGCTGCTGCGATGGCAGCACGGCAGCATGGTAGACGGTGTCCTCCTCGCTGGTGAACGCATTGGCGCTGGCGCCCATCCAGTCGAACCGCCGGTTGATCTCGTCGGCCGACAGATCGGTCGTCCCCTTGAATACCATGTGTTCGAGAAAATGGCTCGCGCCCCAGAGGTCGTCGCTCTCGTCCCGGGCGCCGGTGCGCACGAAAAAGCCGATGCTCGTGGAGAGGGCGCCATCGGTCACCTCGGCGACGATCTCGAGACCATTGTCGAGGCGTTCATGCAGAAACCGCATCGCGCACCTCCAGGGGTTCGCGGCCGAGCGAGACGACCGAGAGATCGCGGACGGGATGCTTCTGCAGCCAGTCCTCGATCGATCGCACACTGAGTTGGTCATAGCGATCCAGTTCCTCGGCGAGCGTGCGCACCTTGCCGAGGTGATACCATTGCCTCGCGATGGCGCCGGCACGTGCCGCGCTCGATTCCTGCTGCATCACGAGCGCGCTCTTTGCCCTCGCCTTGACGCGGTCCAGTTCGGCTTCCTGGATCGTGCCCGGCAGGCGGTGGATCTCGGCGATCATCACGTCGAGCGTCTCCTGCGCCCGTGCTGCCGTGGTGCCCGAGTAACACAGCGCCATCGCGAAGTCGCGGTGCGTCTGGTAGCCGGCGGAAACGCTGTAGCAAAGACCACGCTGCTCGCGGACCTCGGAAAACAGCCGCGAACTCGAGCCTCCGCCGAGCACCGCCAAGGCCGCCGTGGCCTCGTACGACTCGTCGGAATGGTAGGGCGGGGCCGACCAGGCAAGGGCGATGTGGGTCTGCTGCGAGTCGTGGGGAACATGTCTCACCCGCGGCCCGCGGACGCCCGTCGCGACCGTTTCCGCGGCCCCTGTCTTCCAGTCGCCGAAGAGACGCTCGATCCGTGGCACGAAATCGTTCCAGTTAATGCGGCCGGCGATGGCGATGATCGCGCCGCGTGGCCGCACGTGGGCGGCCACGAAGCTGCGGACATCCTCAACCGTCAGCCGCTCGACGTCGGACGACAGGCCTTCGGACGGCATGCCCCACGGCGACGGATAGTGGATCTCGCGCAAGGCCAGGATCGCCCGATGGGCGGGATCGTCCTCGGTGCCGGCCAGATTCTGGAGCACCATCTGTCTGGCGTTTTCCAGTTCCTCTTCGGAGAGGCGCGGGTGCCGGAGGATGTCGGCATAGATCGGCAGGGCGTCGGCAAGTTGCCGGGCGACCATGGCCCCGGAAAAACTCGCGTGGCTCATCGACACGGCCTGGGCCCACTGCACCCCGGCTCCCTCGAGATCCTCGACGATCTGGCGGCTGTTGCGGGTGCCAGCACCACGGAGCATCATCTCGCCCGAGAGCGTGGCCAGGCCACAGCGGCCGCTGCCGTCGTGGATGGCACCGGCCGGGGAATGAAATGCCACCGCGACCGATTCGAGACCGGGCAGCTCCTCGCCGAGCAGCACGATGCCGTTGTCGAGCGTCGTCGAAAAAAGGGTCTGCTTCACAGTCACCGTGGCCAACGCGGGGTCATGACAGGGTGGCCACTGTCGCAGTGGAGTGGTTGCTTCCCGACCGGACCGGCATGCCGCCGACCCCGGTTGGGCACTCTTCCACCGTGCAGCCATCCACCACTTTGTACACGGTTCGCACGCGACGGAAACCCAGC
>JBIIOL010000176.1:0-6651 GCA_044336965.1 Pirellulales bacterium
ATTCAGCACTCGAATTGCATGCCTGCTTCAGCCGCGCCAGGATGTCTCGTGGCGCGCGATCCACGCCCACGACGCGGGTCGCCCCCCGCGATTCGGCGTGCAAACAAAATACGCCGTCCATGCAGCCAACATCGATCACATGCTTGTCTCGAAAGTCGATGCCTTTCATCGCCTGCTGGATTGCCATGGTCGAGCGGCGACGGCTTTTGGGTCCGGGAAAGCATTTGCCGCCGAGCGTGAAGGCGTTTTCGATGTCTTGGGACGCGACTGCATCGAGAGTCAACGGCAGGTGTGATTCGCCGAGCGGCACATAGGTCGCCAGACAGACGTTGCTCGGCCCGATCAGGCTTTTGGGGATGTCGGCATACCCAAACCGTTCGCAGAGTTCCCGCTCCGCGTGCAGCACCTTTTCGAGCACGTCCTGTGGAGCCGTGGCGGCGTCGAGGATCTGGCGGTCGATCTCGACGGTCGTCACGCCCGCCTGCTCGAGCACCTCGGGCACGACCTTCTCGCCGGCGCGTTCGAGGATGCGGCGGAGATCGGCCGTAAGGTTTTCCTGACGCCCCACCTCCTGGCACTGCATCAGGAACGGCCGAAACACTTCCGCTGCTGGCCCATTCGGAAACGCCTCGACGGCCTTGGTGAGAAATTCGGCAAAACTGTCGCTCTGCGTCTTGTGGGAATACTCACACTCGCTCCAGCCAAACTGCATCTCATGGCACCAAAACGACTTCAGCCACGCCAACGGATGCCGGACAAAGCAGAAGAAAAGCTTTTTCTGCTCCGTTTCGTTCAGCTGAATATTCGACGGCCAGTCGTGAAACGACCCGACGTCATACGTGGGGATTTCCATCTCGCGGATCGTCTTCCGCACGAAGTGGCCCGCGGTGCGGCCTACGTGGAAGAATATCGAGTGCGGGAGAACCAATGCCACGACGGAACGACTCGAAAGAGGGGGGGGCAAAGGGAGCCGGGGCACGGACTCCGTTGAATTCTACCCTCGTTTTTCAGGGCAGGCGGTGAGGGCTGCATCGAACTGCTGCCGCACCTGCTGCGGAGAGAGGAGGCGTCGAATGCGTTCCTGTCCTGCAGAGGCGCAGTCCAGAGCTTGGGAGTAGTCTGTGACGACGTCGATGATGTGGCTTGTCGCCATCGCGAGGTCGGGCTCGATCCAGCCGGTCCACTCGCGGTAGGGGCCGTATCGCGTCCCCGCCACAGCGGCAGTGCCCGAGACGAGGAAGCAGCCTGCATCATCAGCGAAGTCGAGGATGCCGCCCTGCCGGGTGGCGATCACGGGGATGGCCCGCGACAGGGCCTCGGCCACCGGCAGTCCAAAGCCCTCCGACCGATGGAGGCTCAGGAGGCAGTCGCACGCCTGCCAGAGGGCATCCATGCCGGCCTCGTCGAGCGTGTGGGCGATGATCTCAATCGGGGCATCCCCGGCCGCCGCTCGCAGCGAGTCGAGCACGGCCGCTGGTGTGTTGGCATGGCACTTGATCCGCAGGCGGGCGGAACTGCCGGAGGGCAGCCGGCGGCAGG
Source organism: Pirellulales bacterium (assembly GCA_044336965.1). Taxonomy (GTDB): domain Bacteria; phylum Planctomycetota; class Planctomycetia; order Pirellulales; family UBA1268; genus CAMCQY01. Next base: position 1,540 of record JBIIOL010000176.1, read on the forward strand.
CATCCCGGAAGGCGCCAATGGCGCCGAGCGGATTCTTGCGGTCGATATCGGACCTGTGGTCGAACATGCAGAGAAAGTCGAAGTGATTGTCGGATCGCTCGCGACGCCGTGCCGGCTTCTCCGGCAGGCAGATCGGCACGATGTGCACCGGCCTGTTCGTGGCCCGCTCGATCGCGCTCGCTGCGAACTGCGAGGGCGTGCAGATCACGTCGTAAAGCGAGAGGATGTCGGCCCAGAGGGGCGGCAACGTCTCGGTTTCCCAGATGGGGAGGGCCACGTTCACGCGGGCCGCCGTCAGAAATCCGGTGCCACAGCGTCGCGCGGCTGCCAGAAACACGTCGGGGTTGTAGGCATGGATCGCGACGTCGGTCTTGCAGGCACCGGCCGAGCGGGGCGTGAGCACGTCGAGGCTGGCGTCGGGCACGCGGGGGGTCCGCGATAATTCCGAGATCGACACCAGTTGCAGGGGGCGGTCGGCGAGCACGCGGCGCATGCCCCGTGCGATCACGCCCAGGCCGCTGGCGGTTTCGAACAGGCCGACGATCGAGAGCGTGGGGTCGGCGGGAATCGGTGCAGGCCTGCCTCGCCGCCACCGGGCCAGCCGCGTTGCCGCGACCGTGCCGCGGACCAGCATGGGCCGGAGCAGCGACTTCGCCTTGTTCAGGGCGGAGTTAGGCGGTGACGGCGGCATGGGCTTCCCGGGCCGGCATGTCTTCGGCTGCCCAGCGGGCCACGCGGTCGCCGTCGGCCCGCAGCCACTCGACGGTCTGCCGGATGCCCTGCTCGAGGGTTGTCCGCGACTGGTAGCCAAAGGCTCTGGCGGCATGCTCGATCGACATTACGCGACGCTTGTATCCCACCGGCTTGTCGGCCTGGAACCGGGGCACGAGGCCGGGATCGGCCGCGTGGGCCACGACCTCGGCGATCTCGCGGATCGAGGTCTCGCGGCCCGAGCCGAGATTGTAGGCCTCACCGTCGAACTTCTGGCCTGAGAGAGCAACATCAGCAATGCCCTCGGCGACGTCGGTGACGTAGACGAAATCCCGTGTCGCCGTGCCGTCGCCCCAGACGTCGAAGCCAGACTCGCCACGTTCCGCTGCCACCAGCGCCTTGCGAATCAGGGCGGCGACGACGTGGCCCCGCTCCCGGTCGAACGCGTCGCGGGGGCCGTAGAGATTGGACGGGATGACCGTGACCGTCTCCTTGCCGTGCATGCCGCAGATGTCACGGGCGACGAGCGACGACACGAGCTTGGCGTAGCCGTAGCTGCCGGTGTCGCCCGAAGGCACGCCTGCCAGGAGCGACTCCTCGCGAAGCGGCAGCGCGGCATCGCCGGAATAGGCGCACGGCGTGCCCGCGAGGATCAGTCGGCGGCAGCTGCCGTGGCAGGCGGCGCGGATCACGTTGAGCCCGAGCCGGAGGTTGTCGTGAAATGCCCGGCCGCTGCTCGCCTTCAGGTAGCCCACGCCGCCGACGTCGGCAGCGAGATGGATGATGGTGTCGGCCTCCTGGAGCCGGAATTCAGCGACGTCCGGCTCGCGCAGGTCGCCATCCTGCCGGCCGAGCGCATGCACCTCGGCTCCACGCTGCCGCAGACTGTCGACCACATGGCTGCCGAGAAAGCCCCGGGCGCCGGTTACGAAGATTTTCATGTTATTCCTGTTCGCGAGAGACCATTGCTGTTGGACGTTGAACACCATCACACCCGTTCGATTGTCGGCCCATCAGGAACGCCGGGCGATGATCATCGCCGATACGCCCCAAGGGAGCCCGATGCCCCGCGAGAGCCAGAGGCTCTCCGACCGGAACAGCGTCTCGAGAAGACCATCCACCATGGGAAATTGAGACCGACTGAAATCAGATTTGAGCGGCCTGTTTCGCGCCTGGCTCAGGCGATCAGCCAGACGGCGGACGACGCGGTGAACCGCGATCGGTGCAAACAAGACACTGTTGAAACCGGTGCCGAGCAGGACATCACTCCCCTTGAAAAGGGCCTTCAGTTCCCGCATCCGGTACCGCCGAAAGTGATGGTTGATTTCGTCGTGTTCGCTCCAGAGCAGCGGGGAAGCGGGCACCGTCACGAAGAGGATCCCGTCCTTCCGACACACCCGCTTCATCTCCGCGACCGCACCGGCATCATCCTCGACATGCTCGATCACGTCGAACGCACAGACCACGTCGAACGAGCCACTCTCCCATGGGAGATCGAGGATCGTGCCTTCGACAATGTCGAGCCCCGTCCGCTCTCGCGTCAGTCGGCAGCAGTCCGCGTCGTATTCGAGCGACACCACGTCGCCGAGTTCGCCAAGCCATTCGGAACTCCTCCCGGTGGCGGCGCCGATGTTGAGGATTCGCGGTCGGGTCGGGATCGTGCCCTCGGAAATCAATCGCTCCATCTGACGGCGCAGGATCGATTCCCGAGCGCGGAACCACCAGTGCTCCCGCTCGTTCCGGTAATACTCGTCGTAATACGCCGGTTCCATGTGGATCAGCCCAACTCCCCTCGCCCGTCGCCGTTCCAGAACTTTCGCACCAGATAGGCGGGCCGGGCCCGCACCTCGTCGTAAATCCGATGGATGTAGGCGCCGAGAATACGGATCGCCACCAACTGAACACCGCTGAAGAAGATGATGGCCAGAATGAGCGTGCTGAAGCCGGCTGGGATCTGGGCGCCAAACAACCAGGCCCCAATCAGCCAGACCGCGTAGCAGACGCTCGCGAGGATTGCCGCCGAGCCCACCATGCCGAGCACCCGGATCGGAACCTTCGTGAAGCTGAAGATGCCGTTGTAGGCCAGCCGGAACAGATCGCTCCAGCGATACTTCGCCTCGCCTGCGGCCCGGGCGGCTCGGTCGTACTCAAATGGCACCTGTCGGAATCCCACCCAGGCCCGCAGGCCTCTCAGAAAGAGGCTCTGCTCGGGCATGCGCAGCATCGCATCGAGCACGGGCCTGCGCATGACGGCAAAGTCGCCTGAATCGAGCGGCAGTTCAATGTCCATGATCGACCGCATCAGTCGGTAGGCCATCCAGTAGGCCGTCTTTTTCGCCGCATGCTCCTTGCGGCGGCGACGAACCGCGTAGACCACGTCGGCGTCCTCTTGATCGAGTCGGTCGAGCATCGTCGGGATCAGCGTCGGCGGATCCTGAAGATCTCCGTCGATGCAGGCGATGACCTCGCCGGAGGCATGTGCCAGCCCCGCGAGCAGGGCCCGCTGATGGCCGAAGTTCCGCGACAGGTCGATCACCTTGAACCGCGGTTCACGGCGGTGCCACTCGACAAGCTTGGCAAGCGTCGCGTCGCGGCTGCCGTCGTTGACGGCGATGACCTCCCAGGGGCCCCTCCGAGCCGAGAGTGCCGCGATCAGTTCCGACGCGAGCCGGTCGACCACTTCCTCCTCGTTGTAGACGGGCGTTACGACGGAAAGCAGAAGATCGTTGGCATGCTTCATGGGGGCGGCCTTGGCTGCTGGCTCCGCGGAGACTGCGGTGATCACGTGACACACTCCATGACGATGACGGTGTAGGGAATCCGGAACATGTCATGGCGGATCGCGGTCGTGACCTTCGGAAAGATTCCTTCGGCGATCGCCCGGTAGGCCGGCTCCGTTCGGACGAACTCCCCGCGATCGTTGTCGAGAAGGCGGCGGACGAGTGCCGACTGGGGCGTCGTGTAGCAGCCGTCGAGTGTGATCAGCCTGCCCCCGGACGAGAGTGCCCGGGACGCCATCGTGAACATGTTCTTCGCCTGGGCATCATCGAGGTGGTGCACGACGCCGACGGCGAGGACGATGTCGAACTGTCCGTAGTCGGCGACGTTGTCCGGGGTTACCACGCACTGGTGAAAGGTGCCCCGGTTGCCGAACCGTTTTCTGCAGGCGTCGATGTAGGCCTCGCTCATGTCGAACCCGACGTATTCGACGTCGGGAAGATGGTGGAGCATCACACCCGTGCCGCATCCGATGTCGAGCACCCGGTCGCCCGGCTTTGGCTTGATGTACCGGGAGACGAAGTCCGGCCCGTAGGCGGTTCCGCGGATCACGTACTGGGCGAGGTCATAGACCCATGGTGCGGCGAGGACGTCTTTGATCGCCATGATGAAACTCTCTTTGGCTGTGGAGAACAGAACGTATGGTCAGGGGGCGTGGGGCTGGGAGTGGTTCATTCGAGCGCGGGTCGCTTCCACGAGCAGCGTCACCCCGGCCCAGACGGCGATCGCCGCGTAGGCCGCGTAGGCGATCCAGAACAGGGCGAACATCCGATTGTGGTAGGCAATGCCGATGACGTTTCGGCCCGCCGGGAGGCCGATGACGACCAGCCCTTCACTCTTGCCCGGGGTGACCGGCTTGCCGTTGAGCGTGTATTTGAGCCGTGGGTTGTCCCAGAGCAGGTACTTCATCGTGACCGGCTCGGAAGATTCGACGTCGAGCTGGAGTGCATTGGCGTTGTTGCAGGTGAAGCCGTGCACCACGACATCATCGGCTGGTCGGCCGTCGGCGCTGTCTGTGCTGACGCCGGCAGGAGGATAGACCTCTACCTCCGCCAGACTCAGGATGTTCTCCGGATTCGGCGTCTCCCGGGCCAATTGGACCCTGACATAGCGGCCCGCTGCACCGGGCGTGTCGATCGTCAGCGACGGCTTCGGCATCACCTTGATTCGCTTCTGCCACAGGTCCGGCCCGGTCTGCTCGAGCGGAATCGCCTTGTTGGCGACTGTCGATGCGGAGTTGTTGCTGATCGTGATCCAATAGTCCCCGAGCCGCTGGGGCGCCTCGGTGCGATTCCAGAGCTGCACCGCCCCAATCGGCCGTGACTCTCCGAGATCGATCTCGAGCCATGCGCCCGGCTCGCTCCCGCTATGGGTGACGGATCCCTCGGCGAACACGCCACTGCGGTTGCCGTCAACCGCCAGATCGGCCTCGCCGCCGTTTTTGCTGCTCTGAACTGCCTTGGCATGGAGGGCAAGATTCCTGCTCTGGCCGCCCGCCTCGTCCTCGGAACCGCGCACGAGGCGAACGTAGCCGTTGTCGAAAAGGGCGTCCTCAGAGGGCCGTGAATGCAGCGAGGATGAGGAGAGCGGCGCGAGCACGACTCCGCCGGGAAGCCTGTGGAT
>JBIIOL010000004.1:0-21309 GCA_044336965.1 Pirellulales bacterium
CGGCCGCCAGCGGGGTTCCCGTCGGGAGAATGAAACATTTGAGCGGTTCGATCATCGACTCATGGCGATCGATCTCGGCCTCCAGATACTCGACATGGCCCGTCGTAATCCGCTCGTCAACGGCCCCCGGCGTCGCCAGTTGGGCGCCAAGATCGAAGAGTTCGCACTGCACCCGCCGCAGGAACTCGTCGATCGGGCCGGCGGAAGGCAACGTGCGAACCAGCCCCAGATGGCTGTTGAGTTCGTCCACCGTCCCAAAGGCCTCGATCCGCGCATGATCCTTCGACACCCGCGGGCCGCCGAAAAGCCCCGTCTCTCCGGCGTCGCCGGTCTTCGTGTAAATCTTCATGTTCTGCATGTCTCCTTCCGGTGTCTTCGAGAATTCTCACGGCCGCTCAGCCTGATGACAGCCATCGCATATACTCTGCCGCATGAGCAAAACCTTCAATCGGCTCTTTTTTCGTTTCTCGGCCGGCGTCGTGGCGGCAGCGGTTTCCGGGCCCACGTGCCTGCTGCCGCCGGCCAACGTCGCCGCCGAACCAGCACCGGCCCCCGCCGCGGCCAATGCCACCAGCACCGTGGCCGACGGCCTCTCAGCCGTTGAACGGCAGTTCCTGACACCGCCGGTGCAGGTCACCGTCGGCATGCCAAAGGCGGGCGAGGGATACTTTTCGCCCGACGCGCGGCGAATCTGCTATCAGGCGGTGCCTGCCGACTACCCGTTCTACCAGATCTTTGTGCAGCCCTTCGACACAGCGGCGCCGCGGCCCGCCGTGCCGGTGCGGATCAGCACCGGCCGGGGTCGGACCACCTGCAGCTGGTTCTCGCCCGACGGCACGCGGCTGCTGTTTGCGTCGAGCCACCTCGATCCGCACCTCGATGCCACTGAGTCTGCCGCGCGGGCCCAGGCCGAGGAGGACCGTAAGACCGGCCGACGGAGGCGGTACCAATGGGACTTTGACCCGCACACCGACATCTTCGTGACGAGCCTGCAGCCGGCCGCCGACGAGGGGCATGGGCTGGTGCAGCTCACGCACGAGCCGGGCTACGACGCCGAGTGCTCCTACTCACCAGACGGCCGCACGATCCTGTTTGTGAGCGACCGTGACGGTGATCCCGACGTCTACGTGATGGATTCCGACGGCCGCAACGTGCGGCAGCTCACGAACGAGCCCGGCTACGACGGCGGCCCGTTCTTCTCACCCGATGGCCGCTTCATCGCCTACCGAACCGATCGCCTAGAGAAAGACATGCTGCAGATTCATGTTATGAAGGCCGACGGCTCGGGTGACATGCCGATCACGAGCGGACAGGGGGTGCGATGGGCACCCTATTGGCATCCCAAGAAGCCGTGGCTGATCTGGACGGGCGCCGACCATTCCGACCCCACGAAGCGTCCCAACTATGACCTGTGGATCGCCCGGTATTCGGCAAACGAGGACACCCCGGACGGCCGGGCCGGCTTCCAAGCTGGCACGCCGCTGCGGATCACCGACCATGAGGGAGCCGACGTCTTGCCGGCGTTTTCGCCCGATGGCACGCTGCTTATGTGGACGGCCAGCCGTGGCGGCGAAGGGGGCGGTCGGGCCGCCACCAGCCAGCTCTGGGTGAGCCGGATCAATGCCGCCGCAATCGACGCCGCCCTGAAACCTGTTGAAGGGCCCGTTGAAGGACCTGTCGAGGGAGCATCGCAGCCATGAGTCAGGCCACGCAGCCCGCGGGATCACAACCATCGCCTGCACGATCCATCGGCATGATCGGCGGCGGCCAGATGGCACTCGCGTTGGCAGAGGGCTTCTGTCGGGCGGGGCTGCTCCAGCCGACCGACATCACCGTGCACGATCCGGTTCCGGCCGCACGGGAACGACTGGCGGGGAGGGTGCCCGGCATCCGCTTTGCCGACACAGGCGCCGCGGCGGCGGCTGCGGCGCGAATCGTGTTTCTCGCCGTCAAACCGCAGCAGGCCGCGGCGGCCTGCCGAGAGTTTTCCGCGGCCCTCGCTCCCGACGCGGTGGTCGTCTCGATCGTGGCCGGGCTGACGCTGCACAATCTGGCCGAACTCACCAGCACACCCCGCATCGTCCGCGTGATGCCAAACACTCCCTGCCTGGTCGGCAGAGGCGTGTCGGTGGTCTGCCACACGCCTGAGGTGTCGGCCGGCGACCTGGCCCACGTTCTGGAGCTGCTGGCGGCGGTTGGCAGGGTTCACGAGGCCGACGAATCCCTCATGGATGCCGTCACTGGACTGTCGGGTTCAGGCCCCGGATTCGTGGCACTGCTCGTGGAGGCTCTGGCCGACGGGGGCGTGAAGGCCGGCCTGCCGCGCAGCCTCGCACTCGCGCTCGCCACCGAGACGCTTTCCGGTACCGCAGCGCTGCTCGACCAGACGGGTGAACACCCAGCACAGATCAAGGACCGCGTGTCGAGCCCGGGCGGCACGACGATAGCGGGACTGGCCGTACTGGAACAGCGAGGGGTCCGAGGCGCGCTGATCGACGCCGTCGTGACTGCCGCCGCCCGAGCCCGAGAACTGGGTAAATAGCCGGGGGGAAGTAGGCAGCCAGAGCTACCGCTTCTTGCCGGCCTTCTTTTTGACAGCCTTCTTCGCCGCGGCGGGCTGCTTCGCCACCTTCTTGGCCGAACGCTTCACGGTCTTCTTGCCGGCGGCCTTCGCTTTGCCCGCCTTGCCCTTGCCAAAGATATCGTCCCAACCCGCCGAATAGTTGCCGTTGCTGCCAACTCGTATGACCGACATCAATACACCTCGTGAAATGTCCGCGATCTTTCGCTCTCGTCCGTTGCTCGTGGACGGCTGTTGTGTTCGTAGCCGTCGCGGCCCAACGGTGTCAAGCGATACGAGCCGCTAAGCGTCGGCGGAACCGATCGCGGCGTGGCTGCCCGCCACGATCTCCAGGGTCACCATGCCGATGACCGACGGCAGTGGGCCGCGGCTCGGCGGCTCGCTCGACGAATCGTGCCCGACGGAGGCGGCCACCGTGACGTGCAGTTCGTTTCGGTCGCGGAGCAGGGGGGTGATGTCCTGCGCCCAGCGGCCCACGTGGGCCGACAACGGAGGTAGTGCGACGGCGTTGACGGTCATTTCGGCCGAGACCGCTGGCTGTACGACGACCAGCAGCACCCGGTCGGCGGGCCCGAGCCCTCCAGGCCGGCCGAAATGTCGCGTCCAGAGCACGCGGCCGTCATTATCCACCGACGCGGGCGGCTCCCAGGCGGTTCCCAGACGGATCGAATGCTGGTGGTCGTTCATGAGTGCCTGCTATACTCGGCGGATCGTCCATCTTCGCACGATCACGAGTCATAGCCAAACCCCCGCCGAAAACGAAGGAGCCAAACGCCATGGGCAACGCACTTGAATTCACCGACGACAACTTTCAGCGGGAAGTGCTCGACTCCCCGGTGCCGGTGCTCGTCGACTTCTGGGCCCCGTGGTGCGGACCGTGCCGGATGATCGGACCGACGATCGAGGAACTCTCGACGGAGAACGCCGGGACGTTCCGCGTTGGCAAGGTGAACGTCGACGAGAATAGCCAGTTGGCGATGACCTACAACGTGGCGAGCATCCCCACGATCATGATCTTCCAGGGCGGCCGGCTCGTGCAGCAGTTCATGGGCGTGCTGCCGAAGGCCAAGCTCCAGCAGGCCCTCGACGAGGCCAAGTCGGCATAACAGTCAAGCGACCATGACGCGGATCCCGTCGCTTGCGCTCAGGGCTTGTATGGACCCGTACAAGACCCCGGCGCGTGCCGGGGGATATGGGCGTGCGAGGGGCAGATCCCGTTGCTCACGCTGCGGGCTTGTATCTGGTGACCGCTATCACGGCACCGCTGCCTCCAACTCCGGCATGTCCGCCGCCTCGGAGACGAACCTGTCGGGCATCACCGCTGCAGCCGCGCGGCTGCGGGCCGGCGGGGCAGACAGGAGACGCGTGAAGGCCCGTTCGTCGACATAGCCCGACAGTTGAGCATGGAGCCCCGGCTCACGAAGCTTTTCCACGGCCTTGGCCTCGATCTGTCGGACACGTTCCCGTGTCACGTCGAACAGCGTCCCCACCTCCTCGAGCGTGTAGCTGTAGCCGTCAGCGAGCCCGAACCGCAGGCGGATGATTTCCCGCTCCCGGTAGGAGAGCCCATCGAGCGCGCGGCCGATGAGCGACTTCAGCGACTGCTGGTTCATGGCCTGCAGGGGATCCTCGTCCCTTTGTTCGCTGACAAAATCGCCCACGGCGCCGTCTTCGCTCTCCCCGAGGGGCTGATCGAGGGAGACGGGCTGCCGTGACATCCGCCAGATGCACTGGGCCTCCTCGACGGAAAGGCCTGTCAATTCGGCCATCTCTTCGATGTTCGGCTCGCGGCCGTGCCGCTGGACGAACTGCCGCGAGGCGTTGCGGAGTTTCGTCATCGTGTCGACCATGTGCACCGGCACCCGGATCGTGCGGCTCTGATCGGCGATCGCGCGGGTGATCGCCTGGCGGATCCACCAGGTCGCATACGTGGAAAACTTGAAGCCGCGGGCGTGTTCGAACTTGTCGACGGCCCGCATCAGCCCCGAGTTGCCCTCCTGGATGAGATCCAGAAAGGAAAGCCCGCGATGTCGGTAGCGTTTGGCGATCGAGACCACCAGTCGCAGGTTGCCTGCCGCGAGTTCGCGCTTGGCCGCATCATACCGCTGCTGCAGGTCTTCGAGCCGAACCAGCCGCCGCGCCAGCGTGCAACGGCTTTCCCGCGTGGAGAGCAGCAGCCTTCGATGTTCCCGCTGGAGCGAATCCCGGTCGCAGGCCGTCCCCGTGATCTCGTCGAGCTGCCCGCGAACATCATCCAGCCGGTCACCGATCGCCCGCAGTTGCTTCAGGAGCGGCGTGAGCCGCTGGATCCGCAGATGCATTTCCTCGACCAGTCGCACCGCCTTGTTCCGCTGCCGCACGAGCCGCTGCCATGCGGCCCTGCGTCGCTCCAGAGGAACGCTCCGCGACATGGCGATGCGGTAGAGCTTTGCCTTCTCCTGCTCGATGAGACGAAGGGTTGCCAGATTGGGGCCCAGCCGTTTCAGAAAGCGGGCCTTCTGCTTGGTGTTGGTCACCGCAACCTCGATCGTACGGTCGAGGCGGACCGTCCCCGCCTTTACCCGTTCCAGGAGACTGATCGCGCCGGCAAGGATGAAGTCGTTCGCCAGCATGGTATTGCGAAACTTACGCCGCCACAGTTCGATCTGCCGGGCGCTCGAGACCTCGGTAGCCCTGGTCAGCAATGGATTGCCTCCCATCTGCAGGAGGTAGAGCCGCACGGGATCGTCGATGCGGGCCGTCGACTTCCGCGACCGCGACGCGGTGGCCGGCGACGTGGACGCGGGCGGTTGCTGGCGAGACGGTTTCGGCAGAGGCTTTGACGGATGGGGGCCGGCGCGACGCATGGGGGCTCCTCGTTTCGGATCCGGTTTTCGATTCCCGGGAGATGGCAACACTTCGGATCCGACGTGCACTTCCCGCGCCAGGGGCGGAAAAAGTCCTGGCGGACGCTCCCACAACTGGTTTTCCTGCGAAAAAACGAGGTTTCCCCCGTGCGCCCGAGGCTTTTCGGAAGACGCGGTGTGTTGCCCGCGGGCGACGCGCGACCGCGACACGTCGTCCGAAAGCAACGCCGCGGGCCGCCGGACTCAAGATTCGCGGCTCCCTGACACGAAACTGACCACAGGGGCGGAGGACCCGTGCCGGTATACTTTGCGCAGTCGGACCTACGGCTCGCGAATGCGGGAAAGGGGTTCGGCCTGGACGCGGCGCGAGCACCTGCCGTTTCGAACACGCTGAAGTTCGTCCTGATCGAGGTGCTGGGGTTCCTGGTTTTGGATTCCGCGAACGGCGGTTCGCCGCTCAGGGTGGTGCATGGACGTCATTCTGCTGGCGGTGATCGGCCTGGTGGCGCTGCTCGGCCTTGTCGCCATTGCCATCGGCAACAAGGGGTGGAGTTGGGGCACCGTGGCCGCGGCCATCCTGCTCCTGCTGGCGGCCACGGGCTACATCTACCTCGCCGCGAGACTGGCCGAGCGGGAGAGGTCGTGGCGGGAAAAGATCGCCAAAACCCAGAAGGACATCGACCGCATCGTGGGGAGCGGCGATGCGGCGTCCCCGAAGTCACTGGCATCCTTGAGGAACCAGCGCAACCGCTGGATGCGGGCTCTGGCCTTCGTCGACACATGGCACGGACGGGCGTGGGAGAAGGCGACCTTCGCTCCGCCTCGCGGAGGCCAAGCCGGCACGATCACGATCGAGATGGCCAGCGAGGAGAGCGAAAGTGCCCCGCTGTCCGCCGGTGCGGAAGTGGCCGTGTTCGACGAGGCCAATGTCGAGGACCAGGGGCGGTTTCTCGGGCTGTTTCGAGTGCAGGCCGCCAAGGCGAACAAAGGGGAAGAACACTGCCAACTCACCATCGTGCCCGCCTCCACACCAGCCCCGCCCAGTGAGGCGGACACGAAACTCTGGAACCAAAACTACGACGAGGTGACCGTCTACGAAAGCCTCCCCGTCGACCGCTGGCTGGCCTTCTACAAGACCCCCGTCGATGCCGCCGGGGCTGATGCGAAAGACGCCGACGGCACATCGGCCACGCGGTGGAGGCCGCAGCCGCTCAAGACGACGGGCGAGGAGTCGCTCAAGAGCCTCGAGGAACAGATGGAGGCGCTCGCCCAGCATGGCAGGGAGGTGCCCGAAGCCGAATGGCCGCAACTGGGAGAGGAGACTTACGACGGCAAAAAACGAAAGTGCCTCAAGCCTCCGGGTGGAACAGAAGAGATCCTCCCGGGCCGTTACTGGGCCATCGTCGAGTTCACGAAGAACGTCAAGTTCACCAAGAAGGATGAGTTTACGCTGGAGGACGCGGCGGAGGCCAAGCCTGAGGACGACGAGGAAGGCGAGGTGGGCGAACCTGGCGCGCCAATCGGCGCTGCGATCGGCGCACCCGTAGGCGAGGGTGGGGATGCCGGGGATACCGGCGGCCCGGAGCCAACGGCGGGCGCGATCACCAAGCGATTCAAGCAACGGCGGTTCAAGGAGGGAGACAAGGCCGAGTTCGACCTTCAGACTGCACTGGAACTGCAGGACGACAAGCAGTGGGTCCGCATCACGCGCGTGATCGAACGCCGACCGCTCACCGACCCCTTCACGGCGATCCGCGGCAGCGTGTTTTCCGCGAAGCAATCCGACGGCCAATCGGTGCGGGCTGAAGGCATGGATGCCATTCGACAGGGTCTGCTGGTGGAGATGGCGTCGATGGACCAGACTGCGAACCGGATCAAAGCCTCGCACGACAACGTCGAGGCCCAGACCAACGCGGTGGCGGAACAAAAGAAGCAGTTCGACAGCGACCTGACGTCGTGGGAGAAGGACGTCACCGCGGCCATGGAGACTGCGGAGGCGTTCGACGACCGCCTCCGTGCCGCCACGATTGAACTGGCGGCTGTGGAGAACTCCATCGTCCGGCTGGGCAAGGAATTGACCGGCACCTGGGCCACCCTCACCAAGTCGATCGACGCCGCCTCGCGGTAGGACGAAAAACATCGCCTCCTGTCGTGAGCGACGGCCCGGCCGTTTCGGAGGGCTCCAGCCCCGCCGCAGCCGGCGCACCAATCCGACATGCCGTGTCGTCCACGAGGGCGAGCAACGCGTGTTCGGAGAGCCCGCCCGGTGACGCCCGCCCGGGCGGTACCATCGACGACTTCCGGTCGGCTCGGCTACACTTTCACCTGTGTTTCGCCCCCACGGTTCGGAAACCCAGCGATGACCAGACTTGCCGCCCGCCCGAGCACCACGGCCCACCTCAAGAAGGCCGTCCACCACCACAAGATCACCAGCAAGCGTGGCATGCTCGAACGCATGTTCACGATGTGGTTCCGTGGCTTCGTCTACAACCAGATCTGGGAGGACCCGCGGGTCGACGCCGAGGCTCTCCAGATCGGCCCGGAGTCGAGCCTGCTCACGATCTCCAGCGGGGGCTGCAACGTCCTCAACTATCTCATCCACAAGCCGAAGCGGATCGTCGCGGTCGACCTCAACCACAACCACATGTGCCTCACGCGGCTGAAGCTCGCCGCGATCCAGCACCTTCCCGACTACGAATCGTTCTACAACTTCTTCGGTTTCGGCCAGCACGACGACAATCTCGCCAACTACCGCCGGTTCATCCGCGACCATCTCGACCCGCAGACGCTGGCCTATTGGGAGTCGAGCGACTGGCCCGGCAACGCGATCGGCCCGAAGCGGATCAGCTACTTCAAACGCGGCCTCTATAACCAGGCCAAGCTCGGCCAGTTTTTCCGCGTCGTGCACGGGCTGGCGCGAGGCATGCGTCGCGATCCGGCGCGGCTGCTGACGGCCCGCACGGTGGCCGAGCAGGAGAAGATCTTCGATGAGACGTTCAGCCCACTGTTCGAAAACAGCATCGTGCGGTGGATGGGCCGGCAGCCGGTGGCGGTCTACAGCCTCGGCATCCCGCCGAGCCAGCATGCGGCGATGCTCGAGGAGCAGGACAACGACGGAGGCAAGCTGTTCGACATGTACAAGCAGCGTGTTCGCCGCCTCGCCTGCGGCTTCCCGCTCGACGACAACTATTTCGCGTGGCAGGCCTTCGGCCGCCGCTACGACCACGAGGGCCGCCGGGCGCTCCCCGATTACCTCAAGCGGGAAAACTACGAGACGATCAAGGCGATGGTCCCACGCGTGGAAACCCACATGGCCTCACTCTCGGATCAACTCAGCGTGGAGAAACCGGGGAGCCTCAACTGCTTCATCCTGCTCGACAGTCAGGATTGGATGCCTCCCGCGGTGATTGACGAACTCTGGGGCCACATCGCCAGGGTCGGCGGGCCTGGCACGCGGGTGATCTTCCGCACGGCAGGCGAGAAGTCGCCGGTAGATCCAGCGCTTTCGCCCGAGACGAAGGCCCGATTCGTCGCCCGGGAGGACCGGGCCCGTGAACTGCACCTGCAGGACCGCTCGGCGATCTACGGCATGTTTCACTTGTATGAGATGGTCGGAGGGGAGATGGTTGGAGGACCAGCCGCATCATGACCAGCCCCGACGCCATCCCGCCAAATCCAGTGGCGCCCAGCCCGGTGGCATTGGGCCCCGTATCCTCTTCCAACAACCGCCGTCAGAGCGGTACCGATCACGCGGCGGCGATGGACCGGATGTATCGGCTCACGCGGCACGTCTACGACCTGACGCGGCGGTATTACCTGCTCGGTCGTGACCGGATGCTCGAACGGGTCGTCACATCGCCAGGCACGGCCACGCTGGAGGTGGGCTGCGGCACTGCCCGCAACCTGATCAAATTGGCGCAGCGGACCGAGCCCGGGCAACTCTACGGCCTCGACGCCTCCCACGAGATGCTGGAGACGGCAGGGAAGAGCATCGAAAAAGTGTTGGGCTTGCATTCACCCAGCGTTTCGCCATCAGCCGGCGGGGCGCGGCCCACGCCGGGCCAGACAGACCGGGAGCCGATCGTGCTGCGGCAGGGACTGGCGGAGCAACTCGATGCCCAGCGGATGTTCGGGAGGGACGCCCCGTTCGACACGATCTTCTTTTCCTATTGTCTGTCGATGATTCCCACATGGCCTGGCGCGATCGATGCGGCGATGGCGAATCTTCGTCCGGGCGGCCATCTCCTGATCGTCGACTTCTGGGACCAGAAGGATCTGCCGGGGGTGTTCGCGGCGGGGCTGAAGCGGTGGCTGGCGATGTTTCACGTGCACTACCGGCCGGAGGTGCACGACGCGATCGTGGACCTTGGGAAGTCGGGCCGCGGCACCGTCGAGTTCGAGTCGGTAGCCCGTCGCTACGCCTACATCGCGAGCATCCAGAAGAACTGACCGCGATACCGTCACGGCAGCAGGAACAGGAGCCCCGTGACCGTGGCGGCCTCCACCGCGAAGCCGCGGCAACTGATCGGTGGCGCTGGCACCGTCCACGGGGCGCAACTGCCCGGCCGGTAGTAGCCCAGCGGATAGACGCACTCCCAAGGAAGTTCCACGCCCATCTTGTAGGGCAGAACGGGCAACGTCACGAAGAAGTGGGCCGCCGAGAACACAGGATCGAGCGGTCCGTGCGAATGGCCATACCGCTCCAGGTTCCAATCCTCGAAGTAGAGCGGCTTGTGACAGTAGCCAGCAGCCTTCCATGTCATCATCGTGGTGGCGAACCGCCGCGGCTGGAATGTTTCCCCCTCCAGCCGGCACTCGCACGGATAGTCGCTGCCTGGCCGTCCACCCACGCGGATGTCGAGCGCGATCGTCTCGATCCCGTCGTCCCGGAGGTTCTTGAGCGCCTGCTTGCAGTCTTTCGTCTGGTCGCCGCAGGCATTTTTGGCGGCGTCGCGGTCTTTTTGCTCCTGCCTGTTTTTCTCGGCGGTGTTCTTCTCGTCGGCCTGCGCCGCGGACACATCCGCCGCGACCAGCTTGATCCAGGCGGTGGGCTCCGGTGATGTCGGCACAGGCTCGATGGCCTCATTGGATTCGCCAACGATCAGGCCGGTGGGCGGTTCGGATTCGAACAGCGGAAGGGGTGGCATGGACGGCTCTGCCTTCGATGGCGTTGCGAACGCGATCGACAGGGCAGCAGTCGCCAGCAGCATCCCGGCGATGACGACCGTCGCCCGCTCGATGCGTGCTGCCGCATGCCACGATGCCGGGCAGCAGTTCCAGCGCGATGACGAAGTTATGGGCATGGCATCATTCCCTTCTGGCCGTCAAAGTCGTCGCCCCACAGACCCGCCGTGATCAGGGGAACGCAGGCGACAGAAATCCCCCGCGTGGTACAGATCGACCCGGAGCGTCCTCCAACTTTCATCGCATACCTGGCAGCCTTGATCGGACCGCGGCAGATCCCCCGGCCCGCCCCGCCTGCCCGCGACGCCCTGTCCGCCCGCGATGCCCTGTCCGCCCATCTGCCGGCGATCGCGGCCATGATCGCCTTCGCTACCCCCGTGGGGCCGGTGCCGATCAGTCCCCGCTGCCTCGTTCCACGCTGTAGTTGGGGGCTTCCTGCGTGATGACGATGTCGTGGGCGTGGCTTTCCCGCACGGCAGCCGATGACACCTGGATGAATTTCGCGTCGCGTCTCAGCTCGTCGATCGTCCGCGTGCCGCAGTAGCCCATGCCGGCCCGTAGCCCGCCCACGAGCTGGTAGACGAACATGCTGAGCGGCCCCTTGAAGGGCACCCGCCCCTCGACTCCCTCGGGCACGAGCTTGTCGGTCCCACGCCCCGTCGTCCGCTGCCGATAGCGTTCGCTCGACCCCTGGACCATCGCCCCGAGCGACCCCATGCCCCGGTATGACTTGAAGGTGCGTCCCTGGTAGAGCACGGTCTGGCCGGGGCTCTCCGCGACCCCGGCCAACAGGCCGCCGATCATCACGCAGCTCGCTCCGGCCGCGATCGCCTTGGTGATGTCACCCGAATAGCGAATGCCACCGTCGGCGATCACCGGCACGCCGGCGGCGGCAGCCTCCGTCGCGGCCTCCCACACGGCCGTGATCTGGGGAACACCGACGCCGGAGATGATGCGAGTGGTGCAGATCGACCCGGGTCCGATGCCCACCTTGATCCCATCCGCGCCGGCCTTGATGAGATCACGACATCCTTCCCGCGTCGCGACGTTCCCCGCCACCACCTCGATCCCCCAGCGGGCCTTGATCGTCGCCACGGTCTCGATCACGTTCGTCGAGTGGCCGTGGGCCGAGTCCACGATCAGCACGTCGACGCCCTTGGAGATCAGGCTCGCGGCCCGGTCGTAGTCGAACACACCGACCGCGGCACCGACCCGCAGTCTCCCCTGCCTGTCTTTGCAGGCATTGGGAAACCGATTCATCATGTCGATGTCCTTGATCGTGATCAGCCCGGTGAGCAGCCCCCGGTCGTCGACCAAGAGCAGCTTCTCGACTTTGTTGGCCATCAACACCTTCTCGGCCTCGTCGAGCGTCACGGCTCCCGTCGCGGTGAC
The DNA here is from genome assembly GCA_044336965.1 of Pirellulales bacterium. Classification (GTDB taxonomy): domain Bacteria; phylum Planctomycetota; class Planctomycetia; order Pirellulales; family UBA1268; genus CAMCQY01. The sequence goes on from JBIIOL010000004.1 coordinate 12,004, forward strand.
CAGTCCGGAGCCCGTCATGATGTCGGAGATCGGCGTCTCACCGCTCTCCTCGAAGCGGAGGTCGCGGCGGGTGATGATGCCCACGAGCCGACGTCCCTCCACGGTGATCGGCACGCCCGAGATATTGTGCTGATCCATCACCTCGCGGGCCCTCGCCACCGTGGCGGTCGGAGGCAGGGTGACGGGATCCATGATGATCCCGTTGGCGCTCCGCTTGACCTTGTCCACCTCCTCGGACTGCCGGTCGATCGAGAGATTCTTGTGGATCACCCCCAAGCCGCCCTCCTGAGCCAGGGCGATCGCCATCTCGCTCTCTGTGACGGTGTCCATCGGGGAGCTGATGATCGGGATGTTGAGCCGGATGCCGCGGGTGAGCTGGGTGGCCACGTCCACCTCGGAGGGCACGACCGCCGAATGCCTGGGCACGAGCAGAACGTCGTCGAAGGTGATCCCGGTGGCGACGATTTTTCCGTCCATGTTGCCTGCCATGACGCGTCCTCTGTGTGGATTGACGGGGGGCGGAGAATGAGGTGGGGGCGGATTCGGCTGGTTGGAATCCGCGGGAAAGCCCGCGATTATGGGGTTTGGGGCCCCAAACCGGCAACGACCGCCGATTTTTCGCGGGCTGCCCCACAGGCGGCCGCGGCGCACGGCGCAGAAGCGTGTCCTAGGTTTGAGGGTCTGACGGCAATCCAGCCCGTCAGCCCCCTCATCGTTGCTCCTTCCGCCCTCAGGTTTTTGCCCTCACCATGCGATTCCTCGACGACTACCTCGACACCCTCCAGCCTTCCAGCCAGCCCGCGGCCCCGGCCGCTCCCAGGGCTGCCGCACCGGAGGGCGCGATCGCTCGCCCCGACAGGGCCACGCTCGAGGCCCATCTGGCCCGTCGTCACTACGGCCCGTTCACGCTCACCGACGCCATCCGTCCCGGCTGGCAACTCGATGTCGTTCCCCGCGCGGGCTACCGACATGACGCCTATGTCGACCCGCGCAGCGGCACTCGCCTGCCCGCCCTCGTCGCCGCGATCTCCAGCGAACACCTGTTCGAGACCTTCCTACGGCTGATCGAGCCGCTGGGCGACTCGCTTGACGTCGTCGTGGAAACCTCGCACGACGACAAGACGAGCGCCGATGACTTCACCCGCGAGGGGATCGAGCGAATGGTGCTCGAGAGCGTGCTCTGGGATTTCGAGGACCTGCTGCTCGACGATGGCTGCACTGGAATCGCCGTGATGCACCCAGAACTGCAGATGGAAGTGCAACTCGACGAACACAAACTGCTGGTGGTCTACGCCCAGCAACGGGCTCCCTTCGAGCGAATCCTGGCGGAGCAGGGGATCGAGCGAAACGACCGGATCCGGTTCATTTCGCAGGCCGAACACCTGCACACCTCCCACACCCGGTTCGCCCGTCGCTTCGACGAGATGGTGAACCGCCTCGGCGCCGGGCTGTAGGTTCCGTCCGCCGAATGTCCAACAGCCCAAACCGCCGTGGGCGGCAGAAGGGATACGTCCGTCGCTCCGACGGCGGAGAGGCTCGTCGCGTGGGCAGGATAGCCCGAAGCTCCTCGAGCTTCCGCCGACCCCCGGCTCCGTCACGGCAAGAGATCTCCAGATGCTGAGGAGCCGGTCGGAGGCACGCGCAGGCGACGGTGAATTCTGCGACTCCCGAGCGATTCGAGATTCGTCCAAGAGCCTCCCGTAGCAGAATCCGCCGGCGACCGAGCATGCCGCAGCCGGCGAACCAATTTGCGTGACTTCGGTCGGCGAAGCGTGCCGGTAATCCCGGTTTCCGGCCCCCAGACTGGCCTTGAGGCGAAGGGCCGGATTCACGACAGTCTGCTCCGTTCAGGCTCCGGAATTCCTGGGCCGCTCCGCGGAAGCAGCCATGGCTCGCCTGCCTCTCCTCATCCTGCTGTCGGTCTTCGCACTCGCCACAGTGGCCGGCCGCGCCCAGGAGATCCTGCCTGCGCCGCCCGTCGGGCAACCAAACCCGTTCGCACCGCTGCCCGATGGAACGGTGATCGGCCCCTCCGGTCCAGTCGTGCCTGGCCCGCCGCCCGCACCGAAAAATTCGGTGGTCATTCCGCCGCTCGATGCGGAGACCGTCTGGACGCAGATGGTCGACGTGGTGGACGACTACTTTAAGGTCGCGGCGGAGCAGCGCGTAGTGTTCTCCAATGGAGTGCCTGCCGAGGGCCGCATCGACACGTTTCCCCAGACCGGTTCGACGCTCCTCGAGCCGTGGCGGGGCGACTCCGTCGGCTTCCGGGAGCGACTCGAGTCCACGCTGCAGTCGATCCGGCGGATTGGGACCGTGCGACTCAGCCCCGACCCGGGCGGCTGGCGGATCGAGGTGGTCGTGCAGAAGGAGCTGGAAAACATGCCCCGGCCCATGCAGGCGACCGCCGGCGGTGCGTCGTTTCGTAATGACGACTCGCTTTATCGCTACGGCACGCCACTTCCCACGCTCGGCCAGCAGGTGGGCGACCAGCCGCGGCCGGTCGCCGCGCCCACGCCCAATCTCGGCTGGATTCCGCTGGGCCGCGATCCGCTCCTCGAACAACGGATGCTGTCCAAGGTGCTCGCCAAACTCGGCGTGGCCCCTGTTCCTCAGGCTGAGCCCTACTACCAGCCGCCGGATGGCACCGCCGCCGGGCTCTCCGGCATGCCCGCCCTTGCCCCCAAAGGTCCGGTCTTCGGCGCTCCCATCCCGCCGGAGCAACTGCCGCCCGGTGCCGTCATCGCCCCTGGCCCGCCCGTGCCGGTCGAGTCGCTTCCGCTCCCGAAGTGAAACGGCGACGCATCCCTTGCTTGCGGTGCGGGCTTCGATGGAGATCGCGACCGCCTACTCGTCGGTCACGCATCCCTGCGAGGCGGGCGCGACGCAGCGGATGTACTTCGCGAGGATGCCGCGTGTGGCCTTGAGCGGCGGCGCCTCCCATTGGCTGAGGCGGCGGCGGAGTTCGTCCTCCGACACCTCCACGTCGATCGTCGCGGTGTCGGCGTCGATCACGACCACGTCACCGTCGCACACCAACGCAATCGGCCCGCCATCCTGCGCCTCGGGCACGACGTGTCCGACGATGAAACCGTGCGACCCGCCCGAAAACCGCCCGTCGGTGATGAGGGCCACGTCATTGCCGAGCCCGGCTCCCACGAGCGCCGAGGTGGGCGTGAGCATCTCGGGCATGCCCGGGCCGCCCTTCGGCCCCTCGTAGCGGATGATCACCACGTCGCCCCGCTGGATCGCCCCTTGCTCGAGCGCCGCGAGCATCGCCTCTTCGCTGTCGAACACGCGGGCCGGCCCACGGAATCGCGAACCTTCCTTGCCGGTGATTTTGGCCACCGCACTCCCGGGGGCGAGATTGCCGTGGAGAATCGTGATGTGCCCGGTCGGTTTGATCGGGTGCTCCACTGGCTGAATGATCTTCTGGCCAGCGGCCAGCCCCTTGCTCGAGGCCAGGTTCTCGGCCAGCGTCTTGCCAGTGACCGTCATGCAGTCGCCATCGAGCAGGCCCTTGTCGAGCAGATACTTCATCAGGCCGCTGGTTCCGCCGATCGAGTGGAGGTCTTCCTGCACGAATTTGCCGCTCGGCTTCAGGTCGGCGAGGTAGGGCACCCGCCGCGACACCCGCTGGAAGTCGGCCGGCTCGAGCGGCACGTTCACCGCCCGGGCCATCGCGATCAGGTGGAGCACGGCGTTGGTCGAGCCGCCCAGTGCCATCACGGTGACCATGGCGTTCTCGAAGCTCCGCCGGGTCATGATGTCGCGAGGCTTGAGGTCGAGCTCCAGGAGACGACGGATCGCCGCGCCCGCCCGCTGACACTCATCGAGCTTGCCCGTATTCTCGGCCGGGATCGAGGCGCTGTCGGGCAGCGCCATCCCCATGGCCTCGATCGCCGTGGCCATCGTGTTGGCCGTGTACATGCCGCCGCAGGCGCCGGCGCCGGGGCAGGATTTCCGCACGATGTCGCCGCGGCGGGAGTCGTCGATCCGGCCCGCGACGTATTCGCCGTAGCACTGGAACGCCGACACGATGTCGAGCGGGGTGCCGTCGGCAAGGTGGCCGGGGCGGATCGTGCCGCCGTAGACCATCAGGGCGGGACGGTTGAGCCGCCCCATGGCGATCAGGCAGCCGGGCATGTTCTTGTCGCAGCCGGGAATCGCCACCAGCCCGTCATACCACTGGGCCTGCATGACCGTCTCGATCGAGTCGGCGATCACGTCGCGGGACGGCAGTGAGAAGCTCATGCCGTCTGTGCCCATCGAGATGCCGTCGCTGACGCCGATGGTGTTGAACCGCATGCCCACCATCCCGGCCGCCGTCACGCCCTCGCGGACTCTCGCCGCCAGTTTGTCGAGATGCATGTTGCAGGTATTGCCCTCGTACCACATGCTGGCGATGCCGACCTGCGGCTTGTCGAGGTCGGCCGGCTGGAGTCCGGTGCCCAGCAGCATGGCCTGCGAGGCCCCCTGCGAACGGGGCTGGGTGATCCGGGAGCTGTAGCGATTGAGGACGGCAGTGGCGGTCGTTGTGGGCATGGCGGTTTCCTTCGGGTTTCGTGAAGAATAGTTTCCTCGTCCCCCGTTTGAAAGGTGCAGGTGAAAGGTGATTGAACCGGTGCGTCCCGAATTCGTCTACCTCGACATGGGAAACGTCATCGTTTCATTCGACAGGGACCGGGCCTTTCGGCAAATGGCCGAGGTCTGCGGCGGCGACCCGGCGGCCATCCGGGATGTGGTCATGGAGGGAGGGCTGCACGATCGGATCGAACGTGGCGAAATAGACTGGGGGGAGTTTCACGACGAGTTTTGTCGGCGGACGCGCACCACCTCCGCTCCGGCAGCCCTGGCCCACGCCGCCAGCGACATGTTCACGCTCAAGGTCGACATGCTGCCGGTGATCGCCGGCCTCGAGCGGACTGGCTGCGGTCTGGGCGTGCTCTCGAACACGTGTGGACCGCACTGGGAGCACCTGCTCGCACAGCGCTACTCCGTCCTTCCGGGTAATTTCCGGAAAATCATCCTCAGCCATGAGGTGCAGGCGACCAAGCCTGGGCCCGACATCTACAGGATCGCGGCGAAGCGGGCCGGAGTGCCGCCTGAGCGGATCTTCTTCTGCGACGACATACCCGCCCATGTCGAGGCTGCCCTCGCGGCGGGCTGGCAGGCCGAAGTCTTCACGTCGGCCGCGGGACTCATCGATCAGCTCGATCGTCGCGGGCTGAAACTGGGGCTGTGAGCGTCGGGATCCGGCAGATCCCCCGGCTCGCGCCGGGGGCTTGTATGCGCCATACAAGCCCTGAGCGCAAGCGACGGGATTCCCGCCATACAAGCCCTGAGCGCAAGCGACGGGATTCCCGCCATACATGCCCTGACCGCAAGCGACGGGATTCCCGCCATACAAGCCCTGAGCGTCAGCGCGGGGATGGTCCGGCCGAATTCAAAAGCCGGGCCAGTTGGGGCTCATCAAACCGCCCCTCCATCACGACCACGCCGTCAGCCACGAGCACCGGCACCCGGGAGCCATAACGGCATCGGAGGTCGGATTCCCCATCGACATCGACGATTTCCACCGCACCCGGCCCCACATGCGTGGCGAGCATGTCCTCCGCCGCCTCGCAGAGATGGCAGCCACGACGGGTATAGAGCAATAACACCATGTTTACGGTAGGATACCGTTCGGCCGCGGATGGGTCAGCCCCCGACAGGCAACTGTCGGCCATTCCCCGGACGGTGCCGTCCGGGGCAGCTCGCCCAAGCCCATTCGACCCGTTCACCCAGTCGCAAACTCTCGTATGTCCTCCGCCGCTCCGACGCCCACCCAGACGATGGACGAGTTCCTCCGCGTGACGCGGATGAGCGGTCTGGTCGACTCGGACCGGCTCGACGAGGCTGTCGCGGCCTGGAAGGGAGCCACGGGCCCGGTTCCCGAGGCCTGCATTCAGGCGCTCATCGACCGTGGTTTGCTCACATCCTGGCAGATGGACCAGCTTCGCAAGGGGCGACACAAGGGGTTCGTACTCGGCAAATATAAGCTTCTGCGACTGCTCGGGGCAGGCGGGATGAGCAGCGTCTACCTCGCGGAGCACATGACGCTCCACAACAAGGTCGCGATCAAGGTGCTCCCCGTGAAGAGGGTCGACCAGACCTCCTATCTCGCGCGATTCAAACGCGAGGCTGAGTCGTCGGCGCGACTCAACCATCCACACATCGCCCGAGCCTTCGACCTCGACATGTCGGGCTCCATCTATTTCATCGTGATGGAGTACATCGACGGCGTCGATCTCTACGCGCGGGTGAAAAAGGACGGGCCGCTGCCGGTCCGCGAGGCCGCCGACTTCATCAGGCAGGCGGCACTCGGCCTGCACCACGCCCACGAAGAGGGGCTCGTGCACCGCGACATCAAGCCCGCCAACCTGATGGTCGACAAGCGTGGCCACGTGAAGATCCTCGATCTCGGTCTGGCGCTGGCCAACGATGACGAAGAGGCATCGCTCACCAAGGAACATGACGAAAAGGTGCTGGGCACCGCCGACTACCTCGCACCAGAGCAGGCCCGTGACAGCCACAAGGCTGACCGGCGTTCCGACATCTACTCGTTGGGGTGCACCCTTTACTACCTGCTTGTGGGCAAGGCGCCGTTTGCCAAGGGCTCGCTGGCAGAACGCATCCGTGCCCACATGAACGAGCCTGCCCCAAACCTGCTCGACGCGCGGCGCGACGTTCCTGCCGCAATCGTGGAACTCTACTTCCGCATGATGGAGAAGCACCCCGACGCTCGTCAGCAGACAGCCCAGGAAGTGGCCGATGCGCTCGCGTCTTGGCTTGCCGCGACGGCGGCTACGGCTGGCCGCCAGCGCCCGGAACCGCTGCAACGCCCCTCGCTGCGGCGTGTTACCAGCGATGCGGCCGGCGCAGGTGAACCGGCCCGTATTCCTGGCGGCTCCACCGCTCCGCGGACCGCGACAGCGGCCCCCTTTCCCGTGACACGCAGCGGTGCTGGCAGCGGTGTGGGCAGCGCCCCGGGAAGCGGATCAGGCACGGGTTCGGGTTCACGTTCGGGCGTCGATCTGCATGCGCTGTCACACACACCGCCGCCGTCGAGCGGATCGCGTTCCACCGGTCGCCTCCCCGCGTCGCTGCCAAGCCCCGCAAGCCCCTCCGCACCGTCCGACGGAATCGTCATCAACACGGCCGGCGCTACCGGCCACAGCCGCCGGCCGGCAGCGGCATTGCCTGCAGCGAATCAGGGCATGGCCAAGACGGCGGCCCCTCGCGGCAACTGGCTGTCGCGACGATACGCCGGCCTGCCGCTGCTGGTCTGGCTCGCCAGCGGCCTTCTGCTGATCCTGCCACTGCTCGTGGGCGGCTGGCTCTGGTACGGCCGCGCGGGCGATCATGGCCAGAGCGACGAATCGATGGCAACGGAAGAAACGAGTGACTCCGCCGACACGACCGCGGTCGCAGAGCCACCCCATGACGCGAAGCCCGCGACGCCGGCAAAACCCAAGGTGTCGCCGAAGAACGATCGTAAGCCACCGCCGCGAAAAAAGCCGGCCAGGCCTGCCGACGAGCCATCCGGCCCGAGCCCGCTCGACGGCCTCGACAAACTCATGCCTGACGCCGGGGCTGCCAAGCCCGACCCCAAAGGCACATAGTCACCCTGCCGACGTGATTCGCCAAGAGCCCGCAGCGAGTGATTCGAGACTTGCCCGGTGGGTGAGATCATAGTCGAGCGGCGTGAGCGTGACTTTGCCGGCGGCGAGTGCCGTCACGTCAGACTCGTGCGGCGATGGCGGAGGTGGCGGTTCATTCGTGGCCCAGTAATACGACCGGCCCCGGGGATCGACACGCCGCTCGAAGGCCTCGCCGTAGCGAGCGATACTCATCGGCACGACCTGCAGTTCCGGGGTGCCACGGAGGGCCCGTGTCGGGATGTTGATGTTGTAGAGGCTGCCTGCTGGCGGCCGGCGGGCGAGCAGCCCGGACAGCACCTCCACGGCGATCTCCGCGGCCCGGTCGTAGTCGGCATGCTCATCCCACTCGAGCGAGACGGCGATGCTCGTGATTCCAAAGAAGGCGCCCTCGATGGCGGCCGCCACAGTGCCTGAGTAGAGCACGTTGATGCCGGCGTTGAGTCCGCTGTTGATTCCGCTCACGACGAGGTCGGGCCGTCGCGGACAGAACTCCGAGATGCCCAGCTTGACGGCGTCGGCCGGACTGCCGTCGACCGCCCAACCGCGGCTCCGCGGGCCGTCGAAGATCTCCTTGGCGGTGAGCGGCGTGAGAAACGTGATCGCGTGCCCCACGCCACTCTGTTCGGTCGACGGTGCCACGACGCTGACGTCACCGAGCCGTCGCAGGCCCCGCTCCAGGGCCGCGAGGCCGGGGGCGAAGATTCCGTCGTCGTTGGTGAGCAGCGTGAGCATGGGACGGGCACTATCGAGGGAGGGAGAGGGCCGGACAATCAACCCTCACCAGACTATAGCAGGCCCAAAAAAAGCCGTGGATTCGGGCAGTGTTTCCATCCGGCACAGTCCCTCTATACTGGCGGGTTTTTCCGCCCTGCATATCTCGAGCCAGCCATGCCAGCGTCTCCCGTCTGCAATACCTCGCCGAAACCCCCGTCCAACGGCACCTCCCAACAGGCGGAGCGGGTGCTGGTGCTCGACTTCGGCTCGCAATACGCCCAGTTGATCGCCCGTCGCGTTCGCGAGCAGCATGTCTACTGCGAGATCGTCCGCCACGACGTGACCGCAGACCGCATCAAGACGCTGGCCCCGAAGGGAATCATCCTTTCGGGCGGGCCGTCGAGCGTCTACGAGACCGGCGCCCCGCGGTGCGATCCCGGCATCTTCCGTCTCGGTATCCCGGTGCTCGGCATCTGCTACGGCATGCAACTGGCCTGCGACGCCCTCGGCGGCCACGTCGGCCGGGCACAGGCCCGCGAATACGGCCGCGCCACCTGCGAGGTGCTGGAGCCGGACACGATCTTTACCGGCGTGCCGTCCCACACCGAGGTCTGGATGAGCCACGGCGACCAGGTCGACCAGGTCTCGGCTGATTTTCGGCCGCTGGCCCGTACCGCCACATGCCCTCTGGCCGCCGTCAGGCACAACACGCTGCCGGTCTACGGTCTTCAATTCCACCCTGAAGTGACCCACACGCCCGCCGGCGGCACGATCCTCAGGAACTTCCTCACGGCGGCCTGTGGCTGCTCCGGTTCGTGGCGGCTCGAGGATTTCGCCCAGAGCGTGATCACCAACCTGCGTCAGCGGGTCGGCAGCGACCGGGTGATCT
>JBIIOL010000005.1:0-21286 GCA_044336965.1 Pirellulales bacterium
GTCCCTGTGCGAGAAACCGGCATGGGCGATTGGGGCCGCTCGGACGACGGCGTGCGGACCGTCGCCGTCACTGTGGTGCCCTCGCCTGGCTGACTCTCGATCGAGACGGTGCCGCCGAGCCGTTCCATCCGCTCGCGCATCCCGTCCAGGCCGAAGTGTCCCAGCGAATCCTGCGGCTCACGTCCCGGCTCGAAGCCGAGGCCGTCGTCATGGACGACCACGCCCACGCTCTCGTCGTGGAATACCGCCATCACGTCGATCGAGCTGGCTGCGGCATGCCGCAGTGCGTTGTGAACGGCCTCCTCGGCCAGGAGCAGGAGGTTCCCTGAGACAAGCTCCGGAACCGGCCGCTCGACGCCGGCGATATGCACCGTGATGCTCGTGGACTGCCCCGCCTGCAGGCGCGACACAAGCGCCTCGAGTGCCGCGGGAAACGTCCTGCCTTCCAGCGGCGTGGTCCGCATCGTCCAGACCTTGCCGCGCAGCTGGTCGATTGCGTGCCCGACCATCTGCTGGGCGACGGTCAGATGTTCCGGCGCGTGCATGGCGGCCTGTTCATGAGCCCGCTCGCACGACCGCAGCTGCAGTCCGATGCCGGTGACGGTCTGGAGCACCGTGTCGTGAAGGTTGGCGGCGAGGCGGCTGCGCTCCTGGAGCGTCGCCTCGAACTCGATCTCCGCGCGTCGGCGGTCGGTGATCTCGTCGGCCAGTCGCCTCGACTGCACGGCAACCTGCCTTCGGAGGAGCATCGCCCACCCCATCGCCACCGTCAGTACGGCTGCCAGCACCGAAAGCGCCGCCAACAGCCGTCGCGGCGTCCACCATGAGGGCCGGCTCACGACGACGACGTCGTCCGCCGTGGGGACGAGCAGCGTCATCCTTTCCACCAGCGGGAGGCTGCCGGCCGCCGCGGGGTCGAGTTCGAACCGCACCACGCCGCGCAGGAGGAGTTCGACACCGGGCTCGAGCGGCGGCAGCAACGGCCGCATCTCGTCGGCGACCGTGGCGGAGAGGATGACGGTGCCGGCGACGAGCGGAATCACGCCACTCCCATCGTCGCGCAGGTCGCCGACTCGTGCGCGGCATTCGATCAGGCAGCCGTCATAATCCCCGGGCTGGGCAACGCGGCCTGCCCGCTGGGCGGCCCGGTTGATCTCGATGATCCGCTCGGGCTGGATCACAGTCGCCGGGGGCCGGGCTGCGTGGCCCAGTACCCGCACGGCCGCACCTGCGATTCCCGCTGCCTGGGCGAGTCCTGCAAGCACCCGTTCACGGTCGAGAAATCCGGTCACTTCGACGGCGTCTCCCGGTCGTACATCCACCGCGTCGATCGTCTCCACCCGCACACCACATGCTTCCGACTGCAGATAGCACAGTCTTCCGCCGGTGGCATAGCTCACGGTGCCGCGGGTGCGGATCCGATGCCTGACATCGACATCGGGCAGATAACGTCCGAGGCTCGTCAGTGGAATCTCCGGAGCGTCGAACGCCGCCGACGGCGGTAGAGCCGTGACCGTCACGTCCTCCGCACGGGCTACGACGACCATCGGCGTTACGAACTGGCCACGGGTGGTGTAACTCGTCGTCGCCACGCCGGTCACGGCCACGGTCGCGTCAACCAGGTCAGCCGGCTCCGCGACGGCACCGTCTTGGGGAACGACTGCGCGAAAATGCCGTCCCCCGGCCTCGAGCGTGAGCAGCCGGCGGGAGCCGAACACGCCCATTCCCTGGACGACGCCCTCGATCGTAATCCGCTGCGAATCATCGGCTCCGCTGAAGAGCCGGTCGGCGGTCGTGGCCCGGGCATCCGGGAAGGCGATGTCGGCGGCGTCGGCGATCGGCCGGATCGAGATAGGAATGATCTGTGGCGCGAAGGTTTGCACCTCGCGGTCACGCACGCCGACCACCTCGACGAGCATGCCCGGCTCGACCCGTCGCCACTGCTCCTCGCTCTGCCACGTGCCCAGTTCCTTCGCCCGCTTCACGTCGATCCAGATGCCCGCAGTCTCATCCTGAACCGCCGCATACTCGGTCGACGGCGTGTCCCGCGAGACCCAGGTGGCTCGTCCGCGGACGATCACCGCCTGATCGGATTCCCACGCGCCCAGGGCGCGAAGCGGTTTGATGGAGGTCCGAAGAGGATTGGAGCGAGGCTCCTTCGCCGGTAGCCCGGCGGCCACGCTCGCGACGGCGGTCCACGCTACGAGGGTAGCCATCCATCCGGCGGCCGGACATCGCCTCTTGATCATGATTCAGCCCCGAACAAACAGGCCCGTCGCATGCGGGCCTGACGGCGGGCCCCGCAGCACTCCCGCAGGGCATCGTTCACCAGCCTACCGCCCCGCGCCTACTTGCCGCTCGCGGCATCCGCCCCGATCGCGATATCGATACTATTTTTGCCCGGCTTGACGGTCTTGCGGAGCGTCATGTTTTGTCCGAGCGAATCAGGGACCAAGATGCCCTTCAATGCCTCCGGTATCTCGGGCTTTCCCGTACGACTGTCAATCACCGGTGCAACCGAAAGTCGCACCACACTCTCGCCGGGCATGACACCTGCCACGACGGCATTGAACATCATGGTGTACCGTCCCTCCGCGTCGGTGTAGCCGGTCGACGAGGAGGCATTCGCAACCTGGGGCTCGAAATCGACGCGGATACCAGCTGGGGCGGGGCGGCCATCGATCGTCACGACACCACTGACGGCTGCACCGACAGGCTTTCCGCAGCCCGTAGCGACGGCGAACAGGAAGATGACCGGGACGAACCGGATGAGAATCGTCGGCCCTGACTTAAAACTCATCGCCAATGGCATTTCCATCGCTCCGGGTCATCAGTTTCTGGTACACGCCGTACGAGGGTAAAGCTATTTGCGACCGCGCCCATGAAACGTTTCCAGCATTGGATACGTCCAAAGTGTTCGCCGCCAAGGCCCCGCCCACGAAGTTGATCTGATCGGAAAGAAAGCGGACCGAGCCGTCGCACATGGCGAAATTGCCGCCAGCGTTATGCGAACTGCCAAACGCTGTCGATACCCCGGCATTCAGCTTCTCGGCTCCGTAGCGGAGCGTTGGCAAAATCATGTCGTCGCCCCTGTAGGACTCGAGCCACAGACCAGGCAGAATCCGACTATCCACGCCCGCGGCCGCCGGCCCGCCGACTTCTCCCACCAAAACGGTTTTGGAGAGGCCGTCGGTCACGTCGGCGAACTTGATTCCCTTTCCCTTTCGAATTGTACCGAACGACAAATCCGGCCCACTGCCGCCGAACTGTTTCACCGTGCCCCCGTTCCCCACGTAGTTGGTCTTGCTCGACGACATATTCGGAAAGCCCCAGGCAGTGCGATAGTAGTCGCGCGGACCGGTAATGGGCACCATGCACGACGGGCAGATCAGGAACGGAATGGGCGGATCGACGCTTGAAGCGACCGCGTTCGTAAATTCCGTATACCTCGATTGTGGCGCCACGACCCTGAAGACTTCAGCAAACTCCATGTATGGCATCGTGTACAGAATCCAATTCCATCCACCCGTTGAATCTACCGGCGTGGATTTCGTGAAGGCCTTCGGAAGCTCTTTTCTCGCATCGTGATAGTTGTGGAGGCCGAGTGCGATCTGCTTCAGATTGTTACTGCACTGCGACAGCCTCGCAGACTCGCGTGCCGCCTGCACGGCGGGCAGGAGCAGGCCGACGAGCGTGCCGATGATGGCGATGACGACGAGCAGTTCGACCAGAGTGAACCCGCGACGCTGCGGGCCACGGCAACCGGAATGCTTGTTCTCAATCATGATCTCCTCTCGCTCCCGAAGGTCATTCCACACCATCCGTCTGTCTGCCGCCGGCAGACTCGCTGCGGTCGCCGGCGGGACTCCCCCCGGAACCCTTTTTGTATACACCACACCGCATCGCCGGCACCTGTCCCTGGGGACAGGTGCCGGTTCCGTTCGGTCGGGGTCGTCAACCATGCTGCCGATGGCTGCCGGGAAGACGCATGAGGTCGTGGAGCCTCGAGAGATGAGTCTGGTACACGCCCCGCGGCGTCGTCCGTTCCCGCACGCAGATTGCCGCGGCCTTGCCGACGACCTCCCCCATCATGCCGCAGGTGCGCATCACCCGGACCGGGCCGAGCCCCTCCTTCGTGACGCTGATGTCCCGACCAGCCATGAACAGATTGGCGATCGAGCGACTGTAAAGCGTGCGGTAGGGAGCCCAGTAAACCCCCTTGTAGCGGAACCGCTCTCCATCGGTCGCCCGGGAGATGAACTCCATGCCGTCGAGTCCCTCGGCGTAGTCGGGGTGCGGAGAGTGCACGTCGATGTGCCACGAGCAGGGGAATGCCTTATCTTCATAATCCTTGGCTTGGCGGAAGTCGTCGGCCGAGAGCACGACATCGCCCATCAGCCGCCGCGACTCCCTTTTGCCAGCGATGTATGCGGCCCAGCCGAGACGATGGTTGGGATAGAGCTTGTCGACGTTCTTGAGCGCGTCCCAGGCACCATACATGGCCCGAAAATTGTTGTCGCGGATGCGTTCCACATCTTCGACCGGGTTCTTGTCGAAGCCGCTTTCCCAGAACCAGCCGCCGAGGTTGCCGAGCGTGTCGTTGTGATCGTAGAGGCCGTTGCCAGGCCACTGGGCCGTGAAGTTTCTCCGGCCTGGAAACGGCTTTTCTGAAAGGTCGATCGCCCACGGACAACGCGGAAACGGCTGCTCGGTGCGGCCCTCCTTGAATGCCGCCGTGAGCGCGTCCTTGTCCTTGCATTCGCAGGCGAGCACGTGCTTCTCGTTGGACGCGTCCATGGGCCGCCACCAGTTGGTCATGCCCATGTTGTTGCCCAAGGCAAACTCGTAGTCGGCGCCGGCGAGATAGCCGACGACCGCATCGCCGGTGCAGTCGGCGAAGAATCGGCCGCGAAGTCGCGTGCGCCGCCCGCCTCTGGTGCTTTCCGCAACCACCGAGACGATCCGGTGGTCGATGGTCTCCACCGAATTGACGCGATGATCCGTGAAGAGGGTGATGGCCGGCTCCGCCCGCACAACACGGAGCTTCAGGCCATCGTCGAAGTACTCCGCGGTTTTTCCCGCCATCATTCCCGTGCGGGCGAAGTCCGGCAGAATCTCCTCCACGATGTCGCCCACGTGAGCAAAGGGCTCCGCCTGCGTGATCCCCTCGGGCCAGACGCGGACTTCCGAGGAGCCATTTCCGCCGAGGACCGGGCGATCCTGCACGAGCGCGACGGTGATGCCCTGCCGTGCCGCCGCGATCGCGGCACAGGTGCCCGCGAGGCCGCCGCCGACGACGACGAGGTCGTAGCTGTCTCCGTCGTCGGGCGTCGAAGGCAAGCCGAGCAACTCGCGGCGAAACGCGTTCAGGGCCTCGACGTCGTTCACTGGCTCGAAGTTGGCGTCCTTGCAGAAGAGAATCGCTTCGCAGCGCCCTTCGAATCCGGTGAGATCGTGGAGGGCGATGGTGGCCTGCTGCGGTACGGTGACCATGCCGCCGTCATGCCAGTGCCAGTCGGCCCCTCTCGTGCCGAACACCTCGTCCACGCTCGCGCCGTCGATCAGCAGTTGAAACCGTCCGGGAGCGCCCGGGGCATTCCACGGCGCCACCCAGTCGCGGGTGCGGACCCACAGCCGATACCTGCCGGCCGATGGGAACGTGACCTGTGTCACGGCATCGGCCACCGGCCGGCCGAGACCGTGGGCGAGGACGTACGGCGACCCCATCTGGTCCATCGACTGCTGATCGACGACCCAGCCGCCGAGATCTGCGAAACCCTCGGCCTCGAGAAACACGAACTGATTGCTCTTCGGGGCGGCGTTTCCTCGGGCGGTAAGCAGCGTGAGGGCGGTGCCGGAGGCGGCTCCGATGAACTGTCGGCGGTTGAGCGGGACCATGCAGGTGTCCTCTCTGCAAACAAAAGAAGCGGTCAGCGACTGGTGAGCGTGGCGGTGGCAAGGCGTTTGCTCTGTTTCTAGATATCGCATCCAGCGACAGCAACTGTCCCCAGAGACAGGCACGATCCCTTGGCAAGGCTGCCCTTGTGATAGAATCTGGTTCACCCGTCGGGGGGCAGATCAGCTGTATGTCGCCTCTTGAGCCGCAAGAAACAGCGGTTTTTCAGCTGGGGCGAAAGCTTGCTAGGGAAGAGTCGATTGCGTTCGCTGCCAGCCCGACCCCAAGTCGATGAACATGAACACATCAGCGGCTCGCGGCCGGGGTCTTGAGGGCTTCGACGGCCGCCTCCACGACGGACCATTCGTCCCGGCAATCGAGAGCCGGCGCGGCCCCGGCAGGCACGAGATGCCTGGCCGTGCCCCGGACGCTCACGGCGACTGAAATCAGCATCCCCTGTGGGGCGGCTGCGAGGAGATCGTCGAGAAACGTCTCGAAATTCGCCCACTGCTGTCATCGTGGACTGAGTCTATAATCTGAGAGGAGAAAAATCCCATGCATGCCCGACCGGACACGCGTTGGCTGCAACGGTTCGAAAACTTCGACCGAGCGCTGGCCCTGCTACAAGACGCCCTTGCGCGGGGACCGTCCGCCCTCAATCAGCTCGAAAAAGAAGGCGTCGTCCAACGCTTCGAATATACGCTCGAACTCGCGTGGAAGACCATCAAGGACTACCTGGAGGAAAGCGGCCTCGTGCTCACCGCCGTGACTCCGCGGCAGGTGGTGAAAGACGCCTTTGCCGCCCGGATCGTGGCCGATGGTCAGACCTGGATCGACATGCTCGACCATCGCAACCTGCTTTCGCACACCTACGACCCGGTCAACTTTGAGCAGGCCGTGGACGCGATCCACGATCGCTACCTCGCTGCCCTTTGCCAGGTGCACGACCTCCTCGAGGCTCGGAGGACGCCGTGAGCCGCGCGCCGCTGACGGATCACGAGGTAGACCTCGTCCGCGATGTGTTCCGCCGGCATCCGGCGGTGTCGGCGGCGATCCTCTTCGGCTCGCGTGCCAAAGGTACGCACGCGTCCTCGTCCGACGTCGATCTGGCGGTCGAGGGCGACGTGACGCCGCTCGAGGCCGAGGCGATCGCGGGCGACCTCGACGAGTTGCCGCTGCCCTACCGGTTTGAGGTTCAGGCCCTAGCCCGCATCGCCCACCGGCCGTTGCGGGACCACATCGACCGGGTCGGCATCTGCATCTATCGGGCATGACGGGCCGAGCGCCTGGAACGGGAGACGGCCCCGGGCGTTGCCGTCGAGGAGATTCTCAAGGCCGTGCAACCGGACGAGGGCTATTTCCGGGCTTTACGCCCGGGAGGGTGGAGTTGGACGTGCTGCTCTTCAAGAACGGCCAACGCATCGACGTCGATCAACCTGAGAAAATCAGGGCCTCGCGGCGACTGAAGTCAGCATCCCGTGCGGTGCGGCGGCGCGAAGATCGTTGAGACACGTGTCACAATCCACCCGCTGCAGTCGTCGTTACGGAGATTTCCGGTTTCACTCCAGCCCCTCTAACTGCTGGCCGTCGTCGCGGAGGCGGTTCGGCTTCTTCCACGGGCGGATGCGGAGCGCTGCTGCCGGCCGTAAACGACGCGAATCGTGGCCACAACAACGACGGAATCTGGCGAGATCGGCCGGCTCCAGAGTCTTCAGTGCATCGGGTCTAGCCTGAAGGGAGAGGCGGCAGGACTTCGCTACGGTTGGACTGGCGGCGGCAGGAGCACCGCAGAGTGTTTCCCGAGCGCGGCGGCGACCTTCGGGCTGGCATCAACCAGGCCGGTGAGGTGGAGCCGGCCCTTGTGCGCGGCCAAGGCGGCGGCGGTCGCCGGGTCGAGATCGGTGATCCCCTTGAGCACGAGCTCTCCGGAAAACGTCGCGAGCGCCGCGGCGGATTTCTGGGAAATGCGGGTCAGCCCGTTGAGCACGATGGTGCCGGGGCGGTTGAGCTTGCGGTTGCCGACCCGCTTGGCAAGCGCGGCTGCCACACGCGGATCGAGCGTGGCGAGGTCGTTGAGCACGAGCACGCCCTCGTGCAGTGCGAGCGCGTCGGCGGTCTCGGGCGTGAGCGCGCGAAGCCTGTCGATCCGCAACACTGATACGGCCCGGTCGATGCGATGCTGGGGGCCCTCTCCCTTCGTAACCTCCGTCCCACGGTGCTTCGCCAGCTCCGCGGCGATCTCGGGCGAGAGTTCCATGAGCCCGAGCCGCAATTCCCCCCACTGCCGCGCGAGCTTCTGCGCGAGCGGCACGGAATCGAGTGTCTCGAGACCGTACAAGAGCACCATGCCCTGGTGCGCGGCCAGCGCCTCGGCCGCCTCGGGAGAGAGCCGCTTCAGGCCGTTGAGCCGGAGATCGGCGTAGCCATTGCGGGGCGATGCCGCGTGGGTGGCCAGCACCTTCGCCGTCTCCGGCGAAAGATCGGCCAGGCCGTTGAACGAGAGGCCGACCGCGGGCTTCACGAGCACCGCCGCCACCTCTGGCGCGAGGCTCGTCAGGGCGTCGAACGGCCAGAAATAGCCATCGAGCCCGGACTTCGTCACCGGCTTCTGCGCCGCCAGGTCCTGTGCCTTTTCGACCGTGAGCGAGGTGAGCTTCGACACATCCTGGGCGACGACGACACCGCGCATGCCGGGGAACGCGACGAGCGCGGCACACGCCGCCAGGACAAGGACAAGGCGATGGCCGCCAGCCGTGAATGCGTCCATGATCGGCGGCCTCATTTCTGGACGAGCAGGTCGCTCTCGCAGCACAAGAGCACGAGATCGCGGAGCCGGAAGCCGTCAGCCGCGGCACGATCCACGATCGAGCGGATCGCAGGCCGATCCGCCGCGGTCACGTCGCGGCCAAGCATGTGGATGAGCAGCTTCTCCACGAGGCAGCGGGCGAACTGCGGCTGCCGCTTGAGTAATTGATCCTTGAAGCCGGCCACGTCCTTGAACGACGCCCCGTCGAACTCGCCGCTGGGGTCGACAGGAAGGCTCTTGTCGATGGCGGGGTAGTAATAGTTGCTGCGGAACGTGCCTATGGCGTCGAAGCTCTCGAGCGCGAAACCGGGCGGGTCGATGTGGCGATGGCAGGAGGAGCAGGCGGAATTGTCGCGATGGGCCTGGAGCCGGTCGCGGATGGTGGTCTTGCCCCGCACATCGGGCTCGACGACGGGCACGTTCGGCGGTGGTGGCGAGGGCGGCGCCCCCAGGATGTTTTCCAGCACCCAGGCCCCGCGGACCACGGGAGACGTATCGACGCCGTTGGCCGTGAGCGTGAGCACGCTCGCCTGCCCGAGCACGCCGCCGCGGCGGCGGTCGGCGAGCTTCACGCGGACAAAGTTCTGCGAGGGCGCCCGGCCCGCGGCATCGTTGCGGAGGTCGTCCGCCGTGAGGCCGTCCACGGGCTTGCCGAGGTCGGCCTCCGCCGTCTTCCAGTCGAGCCGGTAGTGCTTGGCGAGGGCCCGGTTGACGAACGTGTAGTCGGAGTCGAGCAGGTCGGCGATCGGGCCGTTGGTCTGCAGGAGATGCTTGAAATAGAGCCGCGTCTCCTTGCGCATCGCCGGCTCGAGCTTGTCGTTGTAGTAGACCTCGAATCCCGAGGGCGCCATCGAGCCGAGCTTCCGCAGCTGCAGCCAGCCGTCGAGAAACTCGTTCGCGAAGGTGTCGGATCGCGGATCGTCGAGCAGCCGCTCCGCTTCCTGCCGCCGCACCTCCGGCCGGGCGAGGTCACTCGCGGCGGCATGGGCCAGGAGCCCTGCATCTGGTGGCGCCGACCAGAGGAAGTACGACAGCCGCGCGGCGATCTCGTGGCCGTCGAGCCCGTCGCCTCGCTCCTCCCGGTAGAGAAACTCCGGCGCGCAGAGCACGGCCTGAATGCCCTCCACGATCGCTTCCTGCGCGGCCTGCCCGGTGGGTGTGCCGGCCTTCACCGCCGCCTCTTCGGTAGCCCGCACGAGATCCAAGATCGGCGCGACGTCTTCCGCGGTCACGGGCCGACGCCAGGCCCGCTCGGCGAATGACCGCAGCACCTCGCCGGCGGCCGCCGAATCGTAGGGCGTGTCGCCGAAGATGGCATGATGGCTCGCCGGCGGCCACTGTTCGTTGAGCGGGCCCTTGACCTCGGCCTTGTGGACGCGGATCCGCGGGGTCTCGAAGAAGATGGGCGTGGCCCAGCCAAACGGCTTGTCCGCCTCCTCGAAGTCGGCAAGCTGCTTCTTGTCGAGGAGCGTGTAGCGGTTTTCAGCGATGTAGCGGTCCATCCGGTAGTCGCTGTTGCCCGGGCCGTTCACATACTCGAACTTGGGAAACTGCCCGGGCTCCAGCCAGACGCGGCATTCGAGCCACGTAGGCACGTCGTCGGGAACGTCCCAGACGGCGACCGGGGGGCTCGCGACACCGCGGCTCTTGGTACCGATAAATTCGTACCAGATGGCATCGCCATTCGCCGGGTCGATGCCCACGAGCGAGCCCAGCGTCAACGAAAGCCGCAGCGGCTGTGCCGGGTCGAAGAGCGACTTGTCGTAAATCTTGCGGGGATCCATGTCGCCATGACGAAACTTCGCCTCGGCGAGTACTCGGATCGAATACCAGCCCGCCACCGGCACGCCCTCCCGCATTCGCGTGAGCGACATGGCGGCGCCGCGCAGATCGAGCGTGGAAAACGGCGTCGCCCAACGTGACTTCGCCGCGGCCATCTCGGACTCGGCATAACGGATGCCCCACGACGCCCCGTCGAGCGGCGGATCGAATGCGCGTGTGCGATTGTCGGGCTGCGGCTCGAAGTGCACCGCGCGACCGACGACATCCTTCGCCGCGGCGAGATACTGTCGCAGAAGGAAGTTTGAGGTCACGAGTTTCCCGCCATCGGAGGCGAAGCCATGCGAAAGAGTATCGTCGGGGAAATCGCGGGTCGGGTCGCGGCCGCTCAGATCCAACTGGAGCAGTTCTTCGAGAGTGCGTCGGTATTCGGTGCGATTGAGCCGCCGCAGCACGGCCGTGTCGCGGGCGGGCTTGCTCTGGGCGTGGGCCACGACGGCCTGTTCGAGCGCGAGCGTCGCCGCCTGCCGATCCGCGGCGGAGGGCTGTTCCGCGTCGGGCGGCGGCATCGTGCCCCGCTCGATCTGCTCGAGGGCCCGCAGCCAGCCGGCGGCCGTGGCGGCAGTGACACTAGTCCCAAGCGACTGGAGCGACACGCCGCTCTCGCGGGTGGCATCGTCATGGCAGGCGAGGCAGCGGGCGGCGACGAACGCCTGCACGCGGCCGTCGATGGGGGAGGGCGTGCCGCCGGCCGCAAGGCCGGTGGCATCCGCGGCGCCGCCGACGGCCGCGAAAGCCCCCACAGCGAGTGCCGCGAGCGTGGTGCCGAGCGTCCGCAGGCTCATGACAGCGCCCCGAACGTGCCAGTGCTCCTGCCAAAGGAATCGGTCTCGACGCCGAACCGCTGGGCGATCGAGAGGTAGAGATTAGAAAGCGGAATCCGCTTCACTTGCTCGGGTGGCAGAATGGCGTGCGTTACGTGCTTGTAGCCACCGCCTGCGAGGAGGATCGGGAGATTCCTGTTCGTATGCGCACTGCCGTCGCCCATGCCGCTGCCGAAGAGCACCTGCGTGGTGTCAAGCAGGCCGAGGCCCTCGAGCTTCTGGAGAAACTTCGCGAGGTGCAGCAGCTGGTAGTGCTCCACCTTCCGCAGGCCGTCCATGAGCGTCGGGTCCTTGCCGTGGTGTGAGAGCCCGTGGTAATGCCCTGCCACGCCCACCGCCTTGGCGTCGAACGATCCGGGAATCTCGATCGTGGCCACGCGGGTGGTGTCGGTCTCGAAGGCCAGTGCCGCGAGATCGAAGAGGATCGGCACCTGCTGCGTCACCGGGCCGTCCGTCGGCTCCTTGCGATCGACATGGGGCCGACTCTTCGACAACCAGACCTTCTCCATGGCGATCGACTTCTCCACCTCGCGGATGGCCGTGAAATATTGATCGAGCTTCGCCCGGTCGCGGCCGGAGAGCCGGTGGTTCATCCGCTTGGCTTGTCCCGACACGGCGTCGAGGATCGAGTCTTCGCGGTCATAGGCCACGCCCCGCGCTGCCGTCTGCTCGGGCGACTCGTCCACGAACAGCATCTTGAAGACCTGCGACACCTTCATGATCGGCGGCACAGCGACGCCCGTTCGGGTCCAACAGAGCTCCACCCCTCCTTCGGCCGCCGGCCCGGCGGCGGTATTGACGACCGGGAACCGCGTCTGCCCGGCCACGCTCCGCGCGAGGAACTGGTCGAGCGAGATGTTGCCATCCGGCATGCCCGGAGCCTCCGACGACTTCACACCGGAGAGGAAGGTGTGGGTCAGGCCGTGGCCGGCCGAGGAGCCGTGGTCGAGGTTCGAAAACACGGTGAACTTCCCACGCAGCGACTCGAGCGGAGCGAGGTTCGCGGGGACCGCGGCGGCGAGCCCTTCCTCATTGGGAAAGAAAGCATCAGCGACCATGCCGAAGGGATTGGCGACGCACAAGAACCGCTGCACGGCCGCCGGCTCGGCGGCCCGCGACAGGGATTCCATCCATGGAAGCGTGATGCTCACCCCTACACCACGCAGGAAGCGGCGGCGTGATAGGCTCGTTGCCATGGCATGTTTCATGGTGTGCAGAAGACTCGTTCTCCGAAGATCGACATTCGTGCAACGGTGCGGGATCGATGATTCACCTATTTTAACGAGCGATCCAATCGGCCAGCCACTGTCCCCGAGGACAGGTGTCACGCGGGACGGCCTGTTACACTCTCGTGACTCTTCTCCCGGGAGCCCTGCACGTGATCCGATGCATCGCCTTCTGTCTCTGTGTCGTGTCGGCGGTGGCCGCGGCTGCTGAACCGGCCTCGCGGCCCAACGTCCTTTTCATCTTCACCGATGACCACGCGCAGCACGCGATCTCGGCCTATGGCTCGAAGGTCAATCAGACGCCCCATCTCGACCGGCTGGCCGCGCAGGGGGCGAGGTTCCTCAATTCGTTCGTTACCAACTCGATCTGCACGCCCAGCCGTGCCACGCTGCTCACGGGCCAATACTCCCACAAAAACGGCGTGCCGGTGTTCAACAGCTTCGACGGGGAGCGTGACCACCTTGCCAAGCGGATGCAGGCGGGCGGTTACCACACGGGGATCGTGGGCAAGTGGCATCTGGGCAGCGACCCGACCGGCTTCGACCGCTGGATCGTTCTTCCGGGGCAGGGCGACTACTGGAATCCGTCGTTCCTCGTGCCAGGCGGAAAGCTGTCGATCGAGGGCCACTGCACGGCTGTCACGACCGACCTGGGGCTGGAGTTCCTGAAGACACGACCGACCGATAAGCCATTTTTCCTCATGCTGCACCAGAAGGCGCCCCACCGCGGCTGGCAGCCCGACGAGGCGAACCAAAAGAAATTCGCAGACGCGGAGTTCCCGGAGCCGGCCACGCTGTTTGACGACTATGCCACGCGGCCGGCGGCACTTCCCGAAAACGAGCAGACGATCGCCCGGGATCTGACCCGCCGCGATCTCAAGCTCGACCCTCCGGCCGGACTCTCGAGAGAGGAAACCGCTCGTTGGTTGGCCGAAGAGCCGATGCAGCTGGAGGTCGACGGAAAGATCCTCGATGGTACCGACCTTGTGCGTTGGAAATATCGGCAGTTCATGCGCGACTACCTCGCCTGCGTGCAGGGTGTCGATGACGGGATCGGAAAGGTGCTCGACTGGCTCGACGAGGAAGGACTGGCCGACGAGACGATCGTGATCTACACGACCGACAACGGCTGGTACCTCGGTGATCTCGGACTCTACGACAAGCGATTCATGTATGAGCCCGGGCTGCGTGTGCCCCTGATTGCCCGGGGGCCTGGCATCAAGGCGGGGCTCACCCCTGAAGAGTTCGTCGCGAACATCGACCTGGCCCCCACGATCCTCGACCTGGCCGGCCTGCCAGTTCCCGAGTCGATGCAGGGGCGGAGCCTTGCCCCGCTCCTCCGCGGCGAGCGGCCGGCCGACTGGCGCACGAGCGTTTACTACCGCTACTATCACGACCCCGGGCACCACAACACGCGGGCCCACTACGGCGTCCGCACGGCGACCCACAAGCTGATCC
Source organism: Pirellulales bacterium (assembly GCA_044336965.1). Lineage (GTDB taxonomy): Bacteria > Planctomycetota > Planctomycetia > Pirellulales > UBA1268 > CAMCQY01. Next base: position 14,050 of record JBIIOL010000005.1, read on the forward strand.
ACTACTGGAAGAAAGACGCCTGGGAACTGTTCGACCTTGTGAACGATCCCATGGAACAGCACAACCTTCTTTTCGACGAGATCGAGGCCCGGGAGCCCAAGGTCGCACGCGTGTTCGCCGAGCTCAAATCCGAGATCAATCGATTGCAGAGGCACTATGACGATGACGGTCTCTACGCAGATCCCGCGACGTGGCCCGATGGAACCGCGGACGGGCCGTTCAAGGAGAAGCTACCACAGGGACAAAAGACCGTCGCGGAGGCAATCGCCGCTGCGGCCAAGCAGTGAGCCGCGAGTTGGATTTCCGGGCACTTCGGGGACGTGACCTGCCCATCGCCCCCGAGTTCGCACTCCTTCTGCTGGAGACGCCGGAGGAGGCCAGGACGGAGACGGTGTTCCACCTCGAAGGCCGACAGGGGCGGTACCGGGACTGGGCGGTTTCGAAGATCGTATCGAAGATCGGCAAGGCGGCGGGTGTGAAGGTGTACGTGAGCCCCAAGGACCCCGGGAAGGTGAAGTACGCATCGGCCCATGACCTCCGTAGGGCATTCGGCAAGCGCTGGGCCGCCCGGTTGATGCCAGCCCAGCTCAAGGAACTGATGCGGCACGAGTCGATCGAAACAACTCTGCGCTTTTACGTGGGCACAGATGCTTGAGCGAAGGCCGACGCGGCTTGGGCGGCGTTCGAGGCGTCGCGGCCCAAGAATTTGGAGGCGTCAGGTAACAGTTTGGCTAACAGTGCCACTTTCGGCCCGCCTCCGCCGCCCACCGAGAATCGTCGTAAACCCAAGCGGCGGCAGGGAGTTATCCCCAAACCGAGATCCAGTGAGGCTGCTGGGACTCGAACCCAGGACCAACGGATTAAAAGTCCAGACGAGCCCGAAGGTTAGGCCACGGTCATATCGCGGTCAATCAAAATCCTCGGGAACGGCGCGTGTCGTTCGGCGCAGAAATCAGGCGCTGAGAGGGCATTTGCTAACAGTTTTGCTAACAGTGCCGAGGCCCACCCTGTGCCGCCGTCACCCCGCTTCCCGGATGACGTCCTGATACGCCCGCCAGACCCGCGAGTAGGCGCAGCCCCAAGCCTCGTCATGACTGGCGCGATCGAACTCCGCGGGGTCGATGCCGGGCGCGCGAGCCAGCCGGTCGAGTGAGTAGTTCCAGGCCAGCGCGTGCGCCCATTCATGGCAGAGCACCTCGACGGCCTGCGGCTCACCCAGGTTCCGGTTGAGATGGACCACGAACCGCTTTTCCCGTCGAAGGCACTGGCCCAGAACGGTTTCGGGGAGCCAGGAGGCCCGAATGACGACGGGGAGCGCTGGAGGGCATTGCCGCCGAAGAGCCGCCAGAGCCTCCGAAAACTCTCGCCAGCCGGAGCGGTTCACGAAGGAGAGGGCGGCAGCGGCACCAGAGTGGCTGCCCCTACGGTTGGCCAATGCTCCGCGGTGGCAGCAGAGGACGCGCGCGGAATCACGACGGCTGGAAATCATGCGTGCAGTGTAGCGCCGCCGAAGCCCGCGCGCTACCTTGGAGCATATGGACACGCCACAACCACAACCCGCAAACACCGAAGCCAACATCCGGAAGGCTGCTGAGGCCATCGCCGAGGTGTTGCAGATGAAGCAGGAGTTCATTCGCTGCCATGAGTTCCTCGCCAACAGGACTCACAGGCTCGTCGAACTGCTGTGTCAGGCGGAATCCCGTGGGTACCTTCTCGAAGACTCCCTGACGCTCGTGGAAGCAACGTATTGGCTTCAGCACATCGACTGGCAGACCAAGTTCCTGACGCTGGTCCTGAACTTCACCAAGGACCCCAGCAGCAAGTCCCTCCGCCCGCTCATCGAACTCTATGGCCGGGATCGAGACCGTATGAAGGTGGAGGCGGAGATTCTCGAACGCCAACTGAAACATCGGCTCGCCCACTTCGCCAAACCAGATGACGCCACGGTCCAGAAGGTGATCATGAAGAACGAGAAAAGAGTGCTCGCGATCCACCTGCACGTCCGGTCTGGCTATGGCGGCGCGGCTCTGGCACGGTTCTTCAAGGTGGCCCGCTCGACTGCCTACGGATGGCTTGAATGGTTCGAGAGCCTGCCCGAAGGACTGCAGGCGGGCATTCTGGAGTTCATGGATGCGCAGGTGCCGATCATGGCCGCGTGTCAGGTCCCGGCGGTCATGCCCAAGCCTGTGGCGGCACCGGTGGCCAGCCAGTCGGGTAGCGCGGCCCCGGTGGCACAGACGGCGTGAAGCTGGGGGGGGGGTGTGGTTTTTTCAGCCCCCCATGAAGCCTCGATCTGGTGGGTACATGTTTGGCGGGCGCAGCATTTCGCAACACACATGGTCTGGCCCGTAGTTCCCTGTGGTTTCGGGGGCGTGTGAGAAGAAACCATGCCAAATCAGGTGCCTCGATGCGCTAAAATCTGGGCTGGCTCGACGCGGAAACCATCACGGAAGTTCATAGTTTTCGTCGTCGGCCAACACACAAAACGCCAGAAAGTACGGATTCTCGCCGCGGCCCAAGCAGCCCGGCACACCCAACGCATCAAGGAGGATGCCCCATGTCAAAAGCAAGCTCATTCAACGATCCAGCAGGCCGGGAACTGTTGGCTATGCTCAGGACCGCCCGACGGAACAAGTTCGGCGACCCCAAATACCACTCGGGTCGCAAGAAGAAAGAATTCGCGTCGCCGTATCTGGAGTTCCTCGACAAGCTGGAGAAGCTCGCCCGGAAGATGCCCCAGCCCTACGAGTTCGATCTGCTTCATGCCGACGGAATCAGGCATGCGGATTTGGATGCGGGAAAACGTGTTCTGAACGAGCTGATCTACGAGTGCCGGCGAAGTCTTGAGGCTATCGGGCATGCAGAGCTGGACTTGGATGCGCAGGCAAATGCGAGAGCACAGGGATACGGTCGCCCCTGAGCGCACAGGCACGACCGCTGACATCAAAAAAAAGCGGCCGAGGTGTATTTCAACCCCGGCCGCTCTTTCTCGCGCAGGCAATCATCCCGCCCACGCCCGACACGCCTCTCGATATCCGCAGCCTGAGCAGCTGATCGTGCTCGGCGTTGGATAGAACACCCCCGCTTCGCTCCGCCAGGAGCACGTGGAAGCGAAGCATTTGGCTCTGTGTTTATGGGGCGTCGTCAGGGTGGTATGATCGGCGAAACAACGCCATTCCCGCCGTGCCCATCAACCCCGGTATCTCCATGAAACTGGTTTGTGCCGTACTTGCTGCATGCTTGATCACAACGATGGCCCGCGCCGAGATTGGAGTCATTTCACCTCCTGCAGCCAAGCAACTCATTGATTCAACGGAGCCCGACAAAAAGCCAATCGTGCTGGACACTCGCGGGGGCTACAAGGACTACTTCCGCGGCCACCTACCGACTGCACACCACATCAACTTCGACACGTTGCGAGGGACTGACCATGGCGTCCCCGTGCAGTATCTGCCGGATGACCTGACGAAAGCTCTCCTTGTCCGGGCTGGTATCGACCGCAACAGGACGCATCTGATCTACGCGACGGGTGATGCGCTTCCCAATGACGAGATTCTGAGCGCCAGCATGGTCGCGTATGTGCTGGAGAAGTTCGGTGTGCAGGACATACGAATCGTCGACGGTGGCCTGCCCGGATGGAAGAAGTCAGGATTCCCAGTGACGCAGGAATACTTCGGAAACCCGAGCGGGCAATTGCCAGAGCAGGGCAACGCCAACGTCGCCATCAGCATCGACGAACTACTGTCCCTCAGAGACAAGCCCGGTGTGATCCTTGTGGATGCCCGGCCGCACAACGAGTATCTGGGGGACGATGAAATCTGGCTTCGCAAGGGACACATCCCCGGCGCGGTGAGTTTCCACTGGGCAAGGCTGATGGAGAAGGACAACACCCACCAGTTTCGGCCCTTTGCAGAAACCAAGGCCGAACTCGCATTGGCTGGTCTAACGCCAGACAAGGAGATTCTTGTGTACTGCGGCACTTCGCGTGAGGGGAGCCTGCTGCGGTTCTATCTCAAGCATGTCGCCAAGTGCCCCAATGTCCGCCTCTACGAAGGTTCGTGGAAAGAGTATGTGTCGTTGAAGCAGCATCCAGTGGAAACGAAAGAAAACACGGGATCGTGAGGCCGAGTCCGTGCTGACGACGCTCTTGTTTGTGGCGGTCTGCTTCGTCGCGTTCACCAACGGTGCCAACGCCAACTTCAAGGGCGTGGCATCGCTGTACGGCAGTGGGACAACGACGCTGCGCCGTGCGTTGATCTGGGGAACGGTGACGACCTTTGCCGGTTCTGTCGCGGCAGTGTTCCTGGCACAGGGACTACTCAAGAAATTCAGCGGGCGTGGAATCGTTCCTGACTCGCTCGTCGCCTCGCCAGAGTTCGTCAGCGCCGTGGCCATGGGGGCAGCACTCACGAGCTTTGTGGCCACACGATTCGGCTTCCCTGTCTCCACAACGCACGCACTGGTAGGGGCCTTGCTTGGCGCGGGCTTGGCTGGCAGCGGTGCCGATGTGCAGTTTGCTGCGCTCGGAAAGAACTTCGTTTTCCCACTGTTTTTCAGCCCAGCTGTTGCCGTTGTCTTGGGGGCCGTGACGTACGTGACCTTGAGAGCCCTGCGGCTAGCGCCAGACAACCGGACGCCCACACTCGACGCCATGCACTACTTGAGCACCGGGGCGGCAAGCTTCGCCCGCGGACTGAATGACACTCCAAAGATGACCGCCCTACTCATGGCTTCTTCGGCACTGGGCACAAGCTGGGGCTATCTGGCCATCGCTCTGATGATCGTGGTGGGAGGCCTGTTGGACGCAGATCATGTTGCGGAAACACTTGGAAAAAAGGTGACGTCGATGAATCCCGGTCAGGGGTTTGCCGCCAGCCTTGTGACGGCCGCGCTTGTAACAACCGCCAGTCTCCACAGCCTTCCCGTGAGCACGACACATGTGAGTGTTGGATCGTTACTCGGCATCGGGGTAGCCACTCGGCAGGCGAAGTGGCGTAAAGTCGGCGAGATATTGCTTGCATGGGTCACCACCGTCCCTTGCGCCGCGATCCTTGCCGCACTCGCATTCATTCTCGTCCAACTCCTACGGCGTTCGACTAGTGGGTAGCGTGAAGCTCGGCCGTGAGCAGCAGTAGCAAAAAAAGAGCGGCCCGGTTTCCCGGAGCCGCTCCCTCTCGATCACTAGCCAACCCACGCCCTACAAGCCGCCCGATGGCCACACCCAGCGCAGCCAACAGTGGACGGCGCCGGATAGAAGTTCCCCGACTCAATCGCCCGCCAGACCCGCTCCACGCCGGCCAAGGTGCGTTTCACTGCGGCTGGCTCGACCTCGCGAACGTGCTCCTCGATGACCGGCTCCTTTGTCTTCGTCAAAACCAAGAACCGTGTCGCGATCTTCTTCCCGGGGGCAATCTCTGAGGCGAGGTGGCTATACAGCAATAACTGTTCCCCGGAGTCTTCGACCTGCTCCTGACTCCATTTTCCCCTGCTGGTTTTGATATCTGTAACTACCAGCGTGTCCGAGCCCTCTGTCAGCAGGTCCACCCTCCCGTACAAATCCGGCACACCCTCGACCAGCATGCCCCGAATCTCCTCCTCGACGCCCAGCACCCGCCCCTGAACGCTCGCCGCAGGGCTATTCAGGAACGCCGTGAGCATCTTCGAGGCCAGAGCATCCAGCGAAGCCCATGTTTCTGTGCCGCCGAAAGAGATCGCGTCTGGGTCGTGCGGCAGCCATGCACTTCTATACGCGAACATGAGCCGGTCGACGTCGGGTTGCTCATCGCCGGACAGGATCGCTTGGAAGTGCTGCTCGATGGCCGTGTGAATCCCGGTGCCGAACACGAGGGCACTGGAGACGGACTCTTCGGGCAGGCCGTCGACGTACCGGAACTTGTATTTCAACGGGCAGGTTCGGAACGTCGAGATAGCCGACCACGAAATGTAGTCCCGGCCGGTGAGCTTCTTCGCGACCTCGTTGGCGGGATTGGTGCTGCGCGGCTCCATCACCGGCAGCAGTTCAGTTCCGGCGATCATCGGGCACCCCCAGTCGTCGCGTAGGCCCTGTTGCCGTTCGTGCCCGGGCTTGTTCCCTCGTCGCCCTTCAATTCGTCGATGAGCGCGCTGGCCTGCCGGATGCCCAACTCGTCCGCAGTGGTCAGGCCGAAGCGTTCCCGGAGCAGGCCCACGAGGTCGATCTTCCGGCGAGCAGCAATGGCCCGAATGGCTTTGACCTGCGAAGCCGTGGCGGGACGGGGGCTTGGCGGGTCACGGAAGACGGCACGGTTGGTCTCACGCGTCTCGGCACCTCTGGCCGTGACCGCAACGCCCCGAATGGCCGGGCTCGTGCGGACCTCGATGACTTCCTGCGGTTGGGTGTTGGGCTGGCTGGATTCGCCCTGCCCGTCGCTGGTGAGTCGGGCGATCTGTTCTTGGACAGCCTGCTCGCACGATTGGTACGCCCTCTGGACGACGATCTGGAAGCCCTCGCGGTCTTGTAGCAGGCTGGAATCAAGTTCTGCCTCGATGGTGCATGAGGCTGAGGCACTGGAGAAGCCGGGCAAGCCGACTTTCTTCGAGATGCCGGCATGGAGTTTCAACATGGGGATGAAGTTCCTGTTGGTTGGTTGGATTGCTGGGTTGGAAAAAGCGACGGGCGTGGGTGCAGGAAGGCTTGGGCACCTCCACCACACTCCACGCCCGTCACTTATGGGGTCGGTTTCTTGTCAGATCAGATCAGCAGCAGGTCATGCCGCTCGGGCCGCCTGCTTCTTCACGCTGTTCTTGGCCCGACTCTTCTTCCGGGCCATCAGCGTGCTCGTGAAAAATGGCTCCCGGCAGCCAAAGCCGAGCGAGTCCCAGTCGACCGTCCCACTTTCCGGGAGGTCGACCAGCATCACGTCGAGCAGGCATTCCGGCTCTGGATTGGAACCAGAGTCCTCGGGGCCGGTCAGCATGAAGCCACGGCGGCGGATCTCGTGGGCATCCTCACCGGTGACATGGGCCACGGCGGTGTACAAGTCGAGGTCACTCATGACAGAGCATCTCCATGGAAAAGGGGAAACGGGACAGGGAAAACGCCCGGCAGCCAGGGGGGCTGACGGGAGAACGAGAGGGCCGCCCGCGGGAACGATCCGGGGTGGCTGGACTGGGACCAGAGCCCGCGGCGGCACATGGCCCGCAGGAGTGTTATCCAGCGATAATCGCCGGATAACGGCAAATCCGGTGGGAGCCGAAG
>JBIIOL010000427.1:0-3709 GCA_044336965.1 Pirellulales bacterium
GCGCAGTCACGTTCAAGGGCAATCCGCTCACGTTGGTGGGGGACGAGGTGAAGGTGGGCTCGCCCGCTCCCGATTTCGACGTGGTGGCCTTCGAGGCCGGTGGCATGCAGCACATCCGCAAGGCTGACCTGCTCGGGAAGCCGGCGTTCATCAGCGTGGTGCCCTCGCTCGACACCCCGGTCTGCCAGGTGCAGACAAAGACGTTCAACCATCGATTGGCTGCCCTCGGCGACAAGGTGACGGCGCTGACCGTGAGTCTCGACCTGCCGTTCGCCATGAACCGGTTCTGCGGTGCTGAAGACATCAAGTCGATGCGGAACGGCAGCGATTACATGGATCGCCAATTCGGCATGCACTGGGGCGTGCTCATCGACGAAATGAAGATTCTCGCCCGGGCGGTCTTCGTGCTCGACTCCAAGGGCGTCGTGCAATACGCACAGGTCGTCGACGAAATGTCCAGCGAGCCCAACTATGACGCTGCCCTCGCCGCGTTGCAGAAACTCGTCGGGTAGGCTGAAGAGTTACCGACGCTGCTGGTGATCGCGGCTCCTCACCATAAAAGCCCCCGGCGAGAGCCTGGGGACTCCGGGTGTGACCACCATGCCGCGTGCCATGCCGTTCCGGGAAAAGCCCAATGAACCGGTGTCCCCGGACTTCCGTCCGGGGCTTTTTGTTTTGTGAGCCGCGTCAGGCCCGCAGCATCGCTTCGATCGCGGTACGGGCCGCGGCGAGGGCGTCGGGAAGCTTGTCGACGAGTTTTCCGCCAGCCTGGGCAAGGTCGGGCCGGCCCCCCCCCTTCCCTCCCACGATGGTCGCCGCATCCTTGATCCAGTTGCCCGCCGACAGTCCCCGCTCCTCGAGTTCGCGGCTGATGCCGGCGACGAGCGTCACCTTGTCGCCCTCGCTCGAGCCCAGGAGCACAGCGATCGGGCTCGCCTTGCGGCGGAGTTGATCGATGCACTGCCGCATGGCGGCGGCATCGCCACCACGGGCGTCGGCCACAACGATCCGCGTGCCGGCCACCTCTGCGGCCCCGGCCAGCAGTTCATCGACCGTAACCGCGGCACCGCCCGCTGTCGGCTTGCTCTTCTTGAGTTCCTTGAGTTCCTTGGCGATGGCCGCCAGACGGTGTGGCAGCTCGGCGACCGGAACCTTGAGGCCGCCGGCAGCCTCCGCGAGCACTCCCTCCATCTGCCGGCAACGATCCACGGCGCGGAGCCCGGTGACAGCGGTAATCCGCCGCGTGCCGGCCGACACGCTCTCCTCGGCGGTGATCCGCACCATACCGATCTGCCCGGTGCTCGACACGTGCGTGCCGCCGCAGAGTTCGCGGCTCACGCCGTCCATCGTCACCATCCGAACGATGTCGGGGTACTTCTCACCGAAGAGCATCATCGCGCCGGCGTGGCGGGCCTCCGCCAGCGGCAGGAGTTGGGCCGCCACCGGCACGGCGGCCAGCGTGTTTTCGTTGACCATGGTCTCGATCTGCTCGAGTGTCTCTCGCCCAACGCTGCTCGTGTGCGTGAAGTCGAACCGCAGCAGGTCGGCGTCGACCTTCGAGCCCTGCTGCACCGCGTGGCTGCCGAGATAGTGCTGCAGCGCAGCATGGAGGAGGTGGGTGGCAGAATGGGCACGGCGGATCGCCGCGCGGCGGCCGGTATCGACCTTCGCCCGGACCGTCTGGCCGAGGTCGAGCGAGCCCTGTCGCAGGTGGCCAGAGTGGAGCATGAAGCCGCCCTCCCGCTGCGTGTCACTCACGTCGAACGTGCCGCCCTGCCATGCGAGTGTGCCCGTGTCGCCCACCTGGCCACCCGATTCACCGTAGAAGCTCGTGCGGTCGAGCACGACCGTGATGGGCGACGCATGCCCGACCTCACGGAGCGAGTCGCAGAGTTGTCCCTGCGCGATGATGCCGATCACCTTGGCGTCGGTTTCGAGCGTTTCGTAGCCGACGAATTCGGAGCCGTGCATGGTCTTCTTGAGCGCGTCGAGCGGGCCCGAGGTGAACACCTCCACTCGCGTGCCGGCGCCCGAACGCTGGCCGTGGGCATCCATCGCCTCCCGGAAGCCGGCCCAGTCGAAGCCGCAGTTCCGCTCCGCCGCGAGCGTCTCGAGCAGTTCAGGTGGGAATCCGTAGGTGGTGTAGAGTTCAGCCGCCTCGCTGCCGCCGACCAACCCGGTGCCGGAGCGATCGATCGCCGCGAAGAGCTTTTCGATGCGGTCGAGACCGCCGTCGATCGTGGCGAGGAACGACTCCTCCTCGCGCTTGATCACGCCGGCGACCCGATCAGCCGTCTCCGCAAGTTCCGGATAGGGCTTCCGCATCATCGCGGCCACGGTTGTCGGGAGCAGGTGGAGGAACGGCTCCTTCATGCCCATCTGCCGGCCGTCGAGCACGGCCCGCCGCAGGAGCCGTTTCACGACGTATTTCTCCTCGTTGTTGCCCGGCAGCACGTTCTCGTGGATGGCAAATGTGCAGGCGCGAACGTGATCGGCGATCCGCCGCATCCGGCGGCCGTCGTCGCTCGCCGCCGTGTAGGGGCGATGGCAGACCTCGGCCACCGCCTCGACGATCGGCCTGAGGATATCGATGTGGAAGTTGCTGTCGACGCCCTGCAGCATTGCGGCTGTCCGCTCCAGACCCATGCCGGTGTCGATGTTGCGGCTGGGGAGCGGGTGCAGGTTGTCGGGTGGTGAACCGATGCGGTTGAACTGGGTGAAGACGAGGTTCCAGATCTCCACGTCGCTGCCGTCGGGCATGCGATAAAAAATCTCGCTGCACGGGCCGCACACGCCGTCGGGCCCTTGAGAGGGCGAACTGGCGGGCCAGAAGTTGTCGTCCTCGCCCATCCGCGTGATCCTCGCCGCGGGCACGCCCACCTCGTTGGCCCAGATCGCATAGGCCTCGTGGTCGTCATGGTAGACGGTGATGGAGAGCTTTTCCGGCGCGATGTTGAGCCAGTTGCGGGCGGTGAGAAATTCCCACGCCCAGAGGATGGCCTCTCGCTTGAAATAATCACCGAAGCTGAAGTTGCCCAGCATTTCGAAGAACGTGTGGTGTCGCGGAGTCCGTCCGACATTGTCGATGTCGCCGGTCCGCAGGCACTTCTGGCAGGTTGTGGCCCGGGTGAATTCAAGCTTGCACTTGCCGAGGAAGTGGTCCTTGAACTGGTTCATGCCCGCGGGCGTGAAAAGAACCGATGGATCCCAGCGGGGCACGAGCACGTCGCTGGGGCGGCGGACGCAGCCCTTCGATTCGAAGAATGACAAATACGCTTCGCGGAGTTCGTCGGCCTTCATGTCGTCATCAGCTCCCGGGAAAAACGCTCGCTCGCAGTCTCGCGTGGGGCTCGGCTGGGCCAGGCCCGACAGGGCGGACACTATACACGCCCTTCCCGCCGGCGGGCGATGCGAACTCCATGCACGCCGCAAAAAAACCGCCCGCGAGCACTGCTTGGGTCAGTTGCTCGCGGGCGGTGAGGGGACTGAATTGTCAGGGGAGCGAATCGTGCCGGTCGGCGGCGTTTCCCTGTCGGGCACGGCGGTCAGTCGTCGCTGCTGCCACCGCCTGCGGATTCGCTCGCCACCGCGATCACGGCATCCTTGCTGGCGAGAATCTTCTCGCGGAGTTCCTGGGCCACCTTCGGGTTTTCCTTGAGGAAGAGCCGGGCCTTCTCCCTGCCCTGCCCCAGATGCACATCGCCATAAC
>JBIIOL010000547.1:0-2895 GCA_044336965.1 Pirellulales bacterium
GCAGCCAGGTGCCCGTCTTGTCGACGATCTTGGCCAGAATCGCCAGATCGAGGATGTCACCCTCCACGCTGATGCCGTCGGCGTGCATCATGTCGAACTCGGCCACGCGGAAGGGCGGTGCCACCTTGTTCTTCACCACTTTCACCTTCACCCGCTGGCCCACCACATCCTCGCCGTCCTTGAGTTGGCCGATCCGACGCACGTCGACTCGACATGACGAATAGAACTTGAGCGCCCGGCCGCCGGGGGTCGTTTCGGGGCTGCCGAACATCACGCCGATCTTCTCGCGGATCTGGTTGATGAAGATCACGGTCGTCTTGCTCTTGGCAATGGCGCCCGTGAGCTTTCGCATGGCCTGACTCATGAGCCGAGCCTGAAGGCCGACGAACGAGTCACCGATCTCCCCGTCGAGTTCCTTCTGTGGCACGAGTGCCGCCACGGAGTCGACCACGATGATGTCGACCGCGTTCGACTTGATCAGCAGTTCAGCGATCTGCATCGCTTCTTCGCCGCTCGTCGGCTGGCTCACCAGCAGGCTCTCCAGCGAGATGCCGAGCTTTTTGGCCCAACTGGGGTCGAGCGCATGCTCGGCGTCGATGAAGGCTGCAATACCACCCGCCCGCTGGGCTGCCGCCACGGCGTGGAGGGCGAGCGTGGTTTTGCCGCTCGACTCCGGCCCAAACACCTCGATGATGCGGCCGCGGGGAAATCCCTTGCCGCCGAGGGCGAGGTCGACCGAGAGGCTCCCGCTCGAGATGCCCTCGATCGGCGCCTGGGCATCGCTGCCCAGCGGCATGATCGAACCCGTGCCGAATTCCTTCTCGATCTGGGCGAGGGTGTTCCGCAGCAACGGGTTGTTGTCGAGGAACGACGCCACCGTCTTGGCAGGACGTCCCTTGCCTTCGACCTTGCCTTCGACCTTGCTGTCGCTCGCCTTTGCTGCGGGCTTTGCCGCTTCGGTTTTCTGTGATGCCTTTGCCATCCGGCCATTCTCTCCTACTGCCAAGACCATGACACATGCCTCCCTCGTTTCCCGGCACGTCGTCGGGGTGGTTGCATCGCCACCATAAATCGAGCGAGTTGCCGGCAAACCGAACACTGAACGTGGGTATAGTATCGGTGTGGCTGGCGTTTGGCAAGAGGGTTTTTTGAACGCCCGTTCAGGCCTAAAAGCTGAGCATCTTGCGGTATTCGGCCAGACGGCGGTCGAGGTCGTGCCGGCTGATCGCGGCCAGTCGGTCGAGGCTGAAGTCCTCCACGGTGAAGCTGGCCGTCACCACGCCGTAGGCGAGGGCCTCCTTGAGGGCCTGGGCGTCGAACCGGCCAAGGGAGGCCAGATGGCCCATCATGCCGCCGGCAAAGCTGTCGCCGGCGCCCGTTGGGTCGACCACGGTGGCCGTCGGGAACGCGGGCATGACATACATCTCGTGCTCGCTGAAGAACATCGCCCCATGTTCCCCCTTCTTGATCACGACGAACTTCGGTCCCATTGCCAGGACGGCCTGCCCGGCGCGGACGAGATTCTCATCGTCCGCCAGGAGCTTCGCCTCGGAGTCGTTGAGCACCAGCCCGTCGATTCGCTTCATCAACTGGCCCAGTTCGTCCCGTTGGATGTTGATCCAGAGGTCCATGGTGTCGGCCACGGTCAGCTCCGCCCCCTTGGCCTGATCCAGCACGCTCAGCTGCACCACCGGCGAAGCATTGCCGAGAAACAGAAAGCGGCAATCGCGGTGGGTGCCGTTGAGTTTCGGCTGAAACTCCCCGAGCACGTTGAGATGCACCTCCAGCGTTTCACGGTCGTTCATGTTGGGGAGGTAGCGGCCCCGCCAACGGAAGGTACGGCCACCGGGGATCGTCTGCAGTCCGGAGGTGTCGATCCCGCGGGTCTCGAGCAACCGGGTGTGCTGCTGCGGCCAGTCATCGCCCACTGCGCCGATCATTCGCACCGGCGAGAAGAAGCTCGCGGCATAGGAGAAGAAGACGGCCGATCCTCCCAGCACGTCGTCACGTTTGGCGGTGGGGGTTTCGATGCAATCGAGGGCGATGCTTCCGACGACGAGCAGCGGCATGATGCGGGAGACTCCGGGAAAAGGGGGTGTGCCTCGGCAGGAATGTAGCCGCCGAGTGCTTTTGCGGCAAAAGCAGCTCGCGGATCACCACCGCCATCCGAAGCCGGCGTCGGAGAAGAACGGGGCCGCCGCCTCACTGACCCCCCAGCCGACCCGCAGGCCGATCTCGAAGTGTTTCGTCAGCATGTAGTGGGTGCCGGGACTGAAGAACGCGCGATCGACATCGACCTCGTTCCCCTTGGTGAACGTGTCGAAGTATTCGGCATGCACCTCCCAGCGCTGCGTGACGGGCACGCGGAGGACGACCGACGGAGTCCAGCGGTCGAACCAGTTGAACGTACCCTCGGAGTAGGCGTAGCGGATGGCGGCGTCGAGCTTCCAGCCGGCGGGCAGCTCATAGCCGGCCACGTAGGTGGCCACCGGCACCGTGCCGAACACCTCGCCGTAGGTGGGGGTCGAGGCCTCCATGATGAAGCAACTTTCCGGCACGAGGCCGTCCTGTTCGGACACGTCCGCCTTGAATCCGTAGAGCACGCTCGACTCGTAGAGGGAACGTCGCTTCAGCGGGCCCTCGCCCACCTCCACGCTGGTCACGATGTTGCCCTGCGAGCCGACGCCGTAGTTGACGCCAAACCGCCATTCGAACCAGTCATTGCCACCGACGCGGACCAGCAACTCGGGATAGTTGTTGGTGGGCAGGCCGACGGGGTTGTCGATGAACACATAGGAGCCCTCTGAGAGGACGGTGCCCGGGTCGACTGTGTGAGTGGATGGCGTGAAGGCATCGCGGTCGGTGCCCAAATCGCCTGCCTCGCGTGCCGCGGCG